>NZ_QAJD01000069.1:15949-24099 GCF_003061465.1 Aeromonas sp. HMWF017 | reverse complement strand
GTGTTGGAGGGCTTCATCGGCTCGCTGTCATACATCAGCAGGCAGAAACCGGCCTCCGCTTTGAGCTCGGGGCGCCACTCGCAGGCACACCAATCCTCGCGCAACTGACAGGCCGGACAGCGGGCCAGGGTGCCGCCACGGGCAAGAAACGGTCGGGTAGAGATACTCTTGCGCCAGGCCCGCAGGCGATTGACGGCGTGATCAGGAACAGGCTTCATCTAGGTTCACAACTGGAGTCAAAACAGGAACGGCAGCGGTGCCAGCAAGTCACGGCGCCACAGGGCTCGATAACAGGGGGACTGCCGGAAAAGCGCAAGATTGTACCGAGTTACGCGCTGGCGGAACAGCAATCCCTGCCCCTTTCGCCAGACACAGTGCCAACTTCTATTGCCTTACGACTCCTGACAGCTGCGCAGCAGCTCCAGCAACAGGCTGCCATCGCGCAGTGCCTTGTGCACCTGCACCGAAGTGGGCTTGGTGGGATCTTCGTAGAAGTGGGTGGATTCAATCTGCAGCCGCACCAGATATTCGGCGGGCAACTGGCTGGCCAGCGACTGGTGCAGCATGGGGAACAGCAGCCGATCGGCACGGGTGATCTCGCCCCCCAGCAGCAGCTTGCCCGGATTGAGCAGGCAGATGAGATTGGAGAGCACCTTGGAGAGGCGGCCCGCCGCCTGATGGAGAATATCCTGACAGAGGCTGTTGCCCGCCAGCGCCAGCTCGCACAGCTCGCGGATGGTGACGCTCTCGGGCAAGTCGTGCTCCTGCATCCGCTCGCGCAGATCCCGGTATTGCGCCTCCAGCGCCTGATTGGTCACCAGGGTACAGGCACAGCCAAAGCCGCCGCAGTAGCAGCGCTGGCCATAGGGTTCGAGCTGCAGGTGGCTGAGATCCCCGAGCAGCGCATTCTCGCTCTCGATAAGCTGACCATTGACCACCATGCCGACCCCGATGTCGTTGTGGACAAACACCAGCACCGCATCGGCGCAATTTTTGGCGGCCCCCCACTCCCGCTCGGCCTGGATCCAGGTGCGCACGTCACCGCTCACCAGCACAGGTACCGAGAACGCCTGTTGCAGAGTCGGGCCAAGGGGCCAGTTGCGCAGATCGTAGAAGGGGAAGTGCTTGACCATGCCGGAGTGGCGCTCTACCTGACCCGGCAGACAGAGGGCGATACAGGCCAGACTGAGAGACTTTCTCGGCAAAAACACCTTGATGGCATGCACCAGACTGTCCAGCAGATCGGCGCGCTCCTCCTCGGTAAAGAGGTGGCGCTGGCGGGCCAGCGAGCGACCGGAGAAGTCAAACAGCGCCATATCCACGTAGCCACGGCCAAGACGCATGGAGAGAAACTGGAAGCGGCGCTCGTTGATGCGCAGCAAGGTCTGACGACGGCCGCGCCCCACTGAACTTTCACCACAGGTGACCACCAAACCGCCATCGAGCAGTTCCCTGGTGATCTTGGTGATACTGGCAGGCGAGAGGCCGGTCAGGCGGGAGAGATCGGTGCGCGACAGCTCCTTGTGCTCTTCCAGGCTGGCATAGACCAGGCCGTAGTTAAGCTGCCGGATCAAATCGATACTACCTTTCACGATCTCATTCATAGGGTATGGGGCAAAGGCTGAAAAAAAGAGGCTGACAATTTTCACACATTATTGGTCAATCCCCAAATAAAGTGCGGCCTGAACCGGGGGTCAGGCCGCATCTTGTGGTTGCCGTCACGGACCATTACAAGATCAATAACGGAATTGCGATACCAGTTTGCGCAATTTGTCGCCGGTATTGGCCAGATCGCGGGTGGTGCTGTTGGATTCCACCGCCGCGCTGGTCAACTCGCTGACAATCTGCTGAATGGCCACCAGGTTCTTGTTGATCTCCTCGGAGACCGCGTGCTGCTCCTCGGCGGCCGTGGCGATCTGGATGTTCATGTCGTTGATAGTACTGACCGCCATCACCATGCTGTCGAGGGAGCTGGCGATATGGCTCGCCTCCTGCACTGTCTCCTGGCTGCGATCCTCGCTCGCCTGCATTACCTCCACCGCCTGCTTCACCCCGCCCTGCAGACGTTGCAGCATCTCGTTGATCTCTTTGGTGCTCTGCTGGGTACGGCCGGCCAGCGAACGCACTTCGTCCGCTACCACCGCAAAGCCGCGTCCCTGCTCACCGGCGCGGGCCGCCTCGATGGCAGCGTTCAGCGCCAGCAGGTTGGTCTGCTCGGCAATGCCGCGAATGACCTCCACCACAGAGCCAATCTTGGCGGTCTCTTGCGCCAATTGCTCGATAACGCCGGAGGCAGTATGCACCTCCCCCACCAGCCGGTTGATACTGTTGATGGCCCCGCTCACCACACCTCGGGCGGCGTCCGATTCACGGGCCGCATCGCTGGTTGCTGTCGCGGCATTGGAGGCACTGCCCGCCACCTCCTGCGCGGTGGAGCTCATCTCGGTCACTGCGGTAACCACTTGGTCGGTCTCGCGACTGTGGCCCTGCATCTGATGGTCATAGTGTTCGCTCAGATGGTGCAGCTTGTCGACCGCGCTAAAGAGGTGGTTGCTGGTCTCGCCCACCTGACTCACCACCGACTGGATCCGCTCGACAAAGCGGTTGAAAGCGCTGGCCAGCTGGCCAATCTCGTCCTGGCTCTGCACCTTGAGGCGCTGGGTCAGATCCCCGTCGCCGTTGGCGATATCGTTCAATGCCAGTACCGCATCCGCCAGCGGCTTGGTGACCCGGTTGCCCACAATAACGGTCGCCGCCAGGGTGATACCGAGGATCAACAGGATCACCAGCACACTGCTCTGCAACGAGGCATGCATGTTGCTCTCGCGCTCTGCCCGCAAGGCCGCAAGTTCGTTGTCGATATCATCGATATAAAAACCGGTGCCAATGGCCCACTGGTATTTGTCCAGCACCAGAGTAAAGGCCAGCTTGGGGGCATCGCGACCGATGGAGGGCTTGGCCGTCCAGTATTCGGTAAAACCATCCCCCTGACGGGCCGACTTGAGGATCTCCTGGATCAGCAACTTGCCCTTGGCATCCTTGTCGTTCCAGCGGTTTTTCCCCTCCAGCTCGGTACGCACCGGTAGCAGTATGGTGTTGCCTTCGAAGTCATAGACAAAGAAGTAGCCATCACTGCTGTAACGCAACGGCCTGAGCAACTCTTTGACCTTTTGACGATTTTCCGGTGAATCCGGCAGAGAATACACGGCATCGACAGCGGTTTTGGCCATCATGATGTAACTGCTGAGCAGTGCTTTACGCTCCTTGATGGCATTTTCCCTCGCCACCACCAGATCAGACTCCAGATCGCGCTTGGAGACCATGTAGTTACTGAGATTGACCACCAGGGCCATCAACAGTACGGGGACTGCACCCAGTAACAGGATTTTCTGCTTTAGCGTCATCTTTCACATCCTTGCAGCTGTTTTTATTGGAATTCCTTGCTTACTCATCAGTATAGGTGCTGGCAGGGCGAGCCCAGTTTTCGTTACAATTCCCTTAAACAAATCGGCCAGAACGTGAAAATCATGAATCTTTGTCCTTGCGGCTCAACCCTTTCTCTCGAATTGTGCTGTGGCTCACGTCACAGTGGCGCAGTGGCTGACACCCCGGAGCAGCTGATGCGCTCTCGCTACAGCGCTTTTGTGCTCGGTCTGGGAGAGTATCTGGTCCATAGCTGGCACCCGGCCCACCTTGGCGGTCTCACCGCCGAAGAGCTTTCACGCATCGACACCCGCTGGGATGGTCTCGAGATTATCGCCAGCCAGGGCGGTCCGGAGGATGAAACCGGGATGGTGGAGTTTAAAGCCTGGTTTCTGGAGGGGGATGAGCGTCACTGCCTCCATGAGCGTTCTCGCTTCGTGCGTTATCAGGGGCGCTGGGTCTACACCGAGGGAGAGCAGGATCCAGCCCCCCTCAAAACCGGACGCAACGATCCCTGCCCCTGTGGCAGCGGCAAAAAACACAAGAAGTGCTGCGGCTGACCCCTAACACACCCACCAGACTCGTCAAACAGTGACAAGGGGCATCAGATGCCCTTTTTTTGTGCCTGCCATTCGCCACCAGCCCATTAACCGCTGCGATAACAAGCGTGACAAATGTCACATAATGCTCATTAACGCGCGAGCAAATGAGCGTTTGCGAGCGCAAATTTGGCCCATATCAAACATTTCCACTCAGAAGTAGGCCACACTGGCCTCATCTGGAAGAGATGAGACGGGCAACAATGAAAAGAATAACTACACAAGTCGTCATCATAGGCGGCGGTGCCACAGGGGCCGGCATCATGCGCGATTGCGCACTGCGCGGCATCGACTGCATCCTGCTCGAGCGCGATGATATCGCCGCCGGCACCACCGGCCGCAACCACGGCCTGCTCCACTCCGGTGCCCGCTACGCGGTGACGGATCAGGAGTCCGCCCGCGAATGCATCCAGGAAAACCGCATCCTCAAGCGGATCGCCAGCCACTGTGTCGAGGACACGGGCGGACTCTTCCTCACCCTGCCGGAAGATGACATCAATTTCCAAACCACCTTTATGGATGCCTGCGCCCTGGCCGGTATCGAAACTCGCCAGCTTGATCCCGGTGAAGCCCTGCGCATGGAGCCCAACGCCAACCCGGCGATGATCGGCGCCATCCATGTGCCGGATGGCACGGTCGATCCGTTCCGCCTCGCCGCAGCCAACGTGCTGGACGCGAAAGAGCACGGCGCCCGCATTTTCACCCACTGCAAGGTGCTGGGGCTGTTGCGCACGCAAGATCGGGTGCACGGGGTCAAGGCCATCAACACCCGAACCGGCGAAGCGTTCGAGGTGGAGTGTCAGGAGGTGATCAACGCCGCCGGCATCTGGGGCCAGCAAATTTGCGAATATGCCGATCTCGGCATCCGCATGTTCCCGGCCAAGGGCTCCCTGCTCATCATGGATTACCGTATCAACCAGCTGGTGCTCAACCGCGCCCGCAAACCGGCGGATGCGGACATTCTGGTGCCGGGCGATACCATCTCCCTCATCGGCACCACCTCCAGTCGCATCGATTACAACAAGATTGACCAGCTCACCGTCGAACCCGAAGAGGTCGAAGTGTTGCTGCGCGAAGGTATCAAGCTCGCCCCCATCATGGCCCGCACCCGCCTGCTGCGAGCCTACGCCGGGGTGCGCCCGCTGGTAGCGGTAGACGGTGACGACACCGGACGCAACATCAGTCGCGGCATCGTGCTGCTGGATCACGCCGAGCGGGATGGTCTCAAGGGCTTCAACACCATCACCGGCGGCAAGCTGATGACCTACCGCCTGATGGCGGAGTGGGCCACCGATCTGCTGGCCAAGAAACTCGGCAACAGCAAACCCTGCCAGACCGCCGAACTGAGCCTGCCCGGCTCGCGGGATCCGGAAAAGGTCTCCGCCCCCGGTCTCTCGGTGCCGGTCGAAGGCTCAGCCCAATACCGCCACGGCGAGCGGGTCATCGCCTTCTTCCGTGACAATCCCAAGGCCAACGCCCTCATCTGCGAGTGCGAAATGGTCACCGCGGGTGAAATCGAATACGCCCTGCGAGAGCTGGATGTGGACAACCTCATCGACCTGCGCCGCCGCACCCGTCTGGGGATGGGGCCCTGTCAGGGGGAGCTGTGCGCCTACCGCGCCGCCGGTCTGATGCAGGAGTATGGCAAGGCCGATGGCCGTCAGGCCTGCGTCATGCTGCGCCAGTTCCTCGAGGAGCGTTACAAGGGAACCCGCCCCGTCCTGTGGGGTGATGCCCTGCGCGAGGCCGAGTTCACCTACTGGATCTACGAAGGGCTGTTTGGGCTGGGGGAATGGACGGCGCCGCAACTGGTTGCCGATACCCCACGCGGCTCAACCAGCGAGACCACTTACAAGGAGAGCCGTCATGAAGTTTGACAATATCGTTATCGGCGGTGGCATGGCGGGACTCTCGGCTGCCCTGCGGCTGGTGGAGGCAGGACAGAAGACCCTGCTGATGGCCTCCGGCCAGAGTGCCCTGCACTTCTCCTCCGGCTCGGTCGATCTGCTCGAAAGCGAGGGAGATCCCCGCGCCGCCCTGCCCGCCTTTATGGCTGCCCATCCGGATCACCCCTACAGCAAAGTCGGAATGCAGAATATCGAAGCGAGTCTGGCCGATCTGCAGCGCCACTGCGCCGAGCAGGGATTGCCGCTGGTTCGCCAAGACACCAATCACCAGCGCCTGACTCCCATCGGTACCCTCAAGCGCACCTGGCTCTCCCCCGATACCTGTGCCTGCGTCACCGATGCGCCGATCCCGGACGTGCTGCTGCTGGCCACCCTCGAGGGCTTTCGCGACTTTCATCCGGCACTGGCGGCCGCCAATCTGGCGACCCATCCGCGCTTTGCCCACTGCCGCATTCTGACCGGCGAAATCCGCCTGCCCCAGCTGGCGGAATTCAGCCGTAATCCCCACGAGTTTCGCTCAGCCGACATCGCGCGCCTGTGTGACAAGCACCATCTGGTGGCCGATCTGGCCCGCGAGATCAGCCGCATGGTGCAGGAGAGCGGTGTACCCGGCTGCCGTCATATCGTGCTGCCCGCCTGCCTGTCGCTGGGGCTGGTAGGCCCGCGTCTGGCGGAGCTGGAGCAGCGTACCGGCTGCACCATCAAGGAGGTGGCCACCATGCCGCCGTCTCTGATAGGTATGCGGATGCAGGAGGCGCTCAAGCGCCGCTTTATGGCCCTTGGCGGCAACTTCCTCACCAGCGAGCGGGTGCTGGGCGCTCGTTACGAAGGTGACCGGGTGGTCGGCGTACATACCCAGAATGGCGATGATCAGCTGTTCGAAGCAGACAACTTCGTGCTTGCCTCCGGCAGCTTCTTCAGCCGTGGGCTGGAATCCCGTCTGCGTGGCATTCGCGAACCCATCTTCGATGCCGATGTGTTGAGTCTGGAGGAGCGTGATGCCTGGGCCGGTCGCCGCCTGTTCGACCATCACCCTTTCATGGGCTTCGGGGTCAAGACCGACGACAAGCTAAGAGTGCTGCGTGGCGGCAAGCCGCTCACCAACCTCTATGGCGCGGGCAGTGTCTTGGCCCATTACGACCCAATTCGTGAAGGTTCCGGCTCCGGCGTTGCCGTTGCCACCGGCTGGCAGGCTGCCGGCCATATTCTGGGCGCGGCCCAATGATTACTACGTCCCATATCCCGTGTCTTCATCATCGCCGGGAGGAGAACTGACATGCTACTGGATCACGCCAATCAAACTTTCGATCAGTGCATCAAATGCACCGTCTGTACCGCCTACTGTCCGGTGGCCAAGGCCAACCCTGCCTACCCCGGCCCGAAACAGGCTGGCCCGGATGGGGAGCGGCTGCGGATCAAGAGCCCCGAGCTCTTTGACAGCGCCCTCAAGCACTGCACCAACTGCAAACGCTGCGAAGTAGCCTGCCCGAGCGGAGTGCGCATCGGCGACATCATCGCCAAGGCCAAGCACCAATACAGCGGCTTCAAACCGGGGATCCGCGAGTTCGTGCTCTCCCACACCGATCTGATGGGCAGCATGTCTACCCTGATGGCCCCGGTAGTCAACTTCACCACCGGCCTCAAGCCGATGAAGCAGGTGCTGGACAAGGCGCTGGGGGTCTCATCCCACCGCGACCTGCCCAAATACTCCCAGGGCACCTTCCGTGGCTGGTACAAGAAGCAAAAAGAAGCTCAGGCTCGTTATGAGCGCCAAATCGCCTACTTCCACGGCTGCTATGTCAACTACAACCACCCCCAGCTTGGCAAGGAGCTGGTACAGGTGCTCAACGCCATGAACATCGGCGTGCAGCTGCTGGAGCGGGAGAAGTGCTGCGGCGTACCGCTCATTGCCAACGGCTTCATGGACAAGGCCAAGCAGCAGGCGGCCTTTAATATCAAGCAGATGGAAAACTCCCTGCTGGGTAACGAGATGCCGCTGCTGGCCACCTCCTCCACCTGTGGCTTCACCCTGCGGGACGAATACCCCCACCTGCTGGAGCAGGACAACCACAAGGTGCGGGATCGCATCTCGCTGGTGACCCGCTTCCTGTGGAACGAGTTCTACAAGGGCAACAAACCGGCGATGAAGCCGCTCAATCTGCACATCGCCTACCACACCCCCTGCCACATGGAGAAGATGGGGGGCGTCATCTACACCCTC
>NZ_QAJD01000069.1:8344-15902 GCF_003061465.1 Aeromonas sp. HMWF017 | reverse complement strand
ACCGCCTCTCCCCCGATCTGGTGATCACAGATTGCGAAACCTGCAAATGGCAGATCGAGATGAGCACCAGCTTCCGCTGTGAACATCCGATCCACCTGCTGGCCCAGGCACTGGCCTGAATCCCCCCGGCCCTTGCGGCCGTATAAAAACAATCCACGCAGAGATAAACAAAGAGCCGGCAATTGCCGGCTCTTCTTTTTTACGCTTCACACACGCTATCAGGGGTGCTGGATGATCAGGCTATGTTGATCTTCCAGCATGCTCTGCAGGATATCGTGGGACGAGGTGCTGGTGAGATTCCAGCTGGTCAAATCCACATCCTTCAGGGTGATCTGCTGGGTCACATGACCATCCCCTGCTGGCGCCACCGAGAGATTCACATCGCTCAGGCCATTGCTTCCCGTGGTCACCGAGGCTGAGAGATGCTTGAGCAGATCATCGACACCATTGCCAGTGACCCCTTGCAGCATGTCAGCCAGATCGATCTTGTCCCCCTGTTCCGGATGGAAGTCGGTGATGGTATCGATGGCGGGCTGCCCCTGACGCCCCTCATCCCCGTGCTGCCAAACGAAGAGATCGCTGCCAGCCCCGCCGGTGAGAATGTCGTTGCCATGGCCCCCCAGCAGACGGTCATCGCCGGAGGAACCAAACAGCCAATCCCCCTGATCGGAACCGACCAGCTCATGACCACTCTGGCCGTGCACCGTGATGGTCTCAAGGGGCGTGCTGACGGTTGAGCCGCCGACACTCGACTCGGCACTGATCCCCAGCACATGGTCACCGTCGCCAAAACCGCTGAAGTAGAGCGGAACCGAGTGATCGGCCGGGATCAGCCAGTCGCCATTGCCATCGGCATGACCAACGATCTGACCATGCTCGTCCTGCACCTGCGCCCCATCCAGACCGCTGATGCGGATGGAGAGTTCACCGGTGGCCGGATTGACCACGCTGGCGTTGATGCCAAGGGGGATAACGGCCCCCTGCAAGGCATGGAACGCATGCTGATCCACCGTCAGACCCGGCATATCCGGCTCGGGAGTAACCGTGATTGTCACCTGATCGGTGTCGCTCAGCGGGCCACCCACACCAGTGTTGCCCTGATCGGAGGTGGTGACGGTAAGGGTATCCTCTCCCCAGAAATCTTTGGCCGGTTCATAGTGCAGGTTGCTTGCCAGCAACTGGTTGAGATCAGCCAGCGACCCCACCAGGGTGATCTCGCTGGTACCCGCCCCCTGCACAACTACGGCGCCAGTTGCGCCCAGCAGGGTCAGTACACCATGCTCGACCCGCAGCACCATGGAGAGTGGCGCACTGCCTGCATCCACATCCTTCACGCTGACGCCGGAGAGCGACAGCGAGCCATCCTCCTTCACCGTCATGCTGCCAGGCAGCTGATTGACCGGGGCATCGTTGACCGGCTGCACTTCGATGGCTACCACGTCGGTATCGCTCAGCGCGCCTCCACTGCCGCTATTGCCAAGATCATTGGTCACCATGGTGAGCTGATCCTGACCATTGAAGTCCTGCTCACCCTGATAAGTTACCCCACCGGACAGCAGTGCATTGATGGCATCAAGCGGCCCGCTGAGCACCAGCATCCCGCTCCCGTTTCCGGTCACCGTCACCCCGCTGCCCGCTACCAGATTGAGGGTGCCATGCTCAACCGAGAGGCGAACCTCGATGGGGCTGTTGCCCGCATCCACATCTTTCACCTGCAAGCCGTAGATGACGAATGGCTGATCTTCCTCTGCAACCAGTGGGGTCGTTGGCAATACGTTGATTGGCGCATCGTTGACCGGGCTCACCTCCACATGGATGGTGCCATTGACCACAGGGCCAAGGGCGCCGTTGTCGAGGCTCTGGGCCGTGATCTTGAGATCCAGCGCACCGTTGGCATCATTGGTCACCAGCTCGACAGCGCCAAGCTTGCCCCCCTCGGTGGTCACCTGCCAGCGACCGCCACCCAGATCAACAACCGTCCCCGCCACGCCATTCGGCAAGCGGATCTCGGCACCATCAGGCACCCCTTCGATGGTGACCCGCACCTGCTCGGGCTTGTTCTCATGCACATTACCCGCACTGCCGCCGGTTGGCTGGGTATCCCGGGTCTCCAGCCCCAGATCCAGGGTGATCACATCCCCCTCGGTGCCACTCGCCTGATCCTGAATATCGGCGATGAGGGCATCCCCTACCGGCGTCACGGTGACGGTAAAGCTGCCACTGGTTTCGAGCGGAATGGTGAGCCCCTTGTCGAGGGTAAAGGCGCTCAGCGACAGCTCCACTGTGCCGCTGAAATCAGCTGGCGGGATCAGGGTCAGCTTGGAGAAATCGGTCCCCACCGGGATCTGCCAGACGCCGCCGCCATTGTTGACCGCCGGAGCCGACAGGGTGAAGCCATCCGGTACCCCCTTGATCTGCAATGCGACGATCTGCTCCGAGCCATCGTTATCGATTAGGGTTGCGCCAAATCCGGCAAGGTTGACCGTGCCATCTTCGCTCCCCGTGACGCTGTGCACCGAAAGCTGGGCCGGATCGTTGACCGGCTTGATCTCAAATTCTGCATGCCCGTTCCAGCTGGCTTGCGCCGTGCCGGTGGTGGCGGTATCCAGAATATCGACCTGGATATCGAGCGGCACCTTGCCGCTAAAGTGCTCTTTGGGCACAAACACCAGATCTTTAAGCGCCGCCACATCGTTGACCACCAGGGTGGTCAGTTGCTGGTTGCCGACCAGGAAATAGCCGAATTTGGGATCGACGGTGATGGTCACCGCCTTCACCGTCTCGAGACCACCGTCAGCCACACTCGGGCTGATATCAGCCAGTTTGACCGACAAGTCGAGGTGAATGTGGGTGTCTTCCAGATTGTCCGGCTGACCATCCCCATTCACATCCTTGACCTGCAGCGTCAGCTCGGGCTGACCATCCTGGCCACCGTTGATATCCACTTCCGGAGTAATGGAGAGAGTGACTTGCTTCTCGACCAGCTTGGTATCGCCGCTCACCGTATCGGTGTTGACTAACCGCACATTGAAACTTAGGTTGTCACCGGCATAATCCGTAGGCAGGGTCAGGGTCAACTTGTCGAGATCACCGAGGCCGCCTGGCAGCTTGATCAGATACTCGCCATTGACGAAGTCATAGGTCAGCCCCTGTACATTGACCCCTGCTGGCAGGCCGGTAATCACGATGCTGAGCTCGTCGTCAGCAATGTCTGCGGTCCCTAGAGTTACCATGCTCTTGAGCTGGGTGCCGAAGTTGACGCGATGATCTTCCACCCCGGTGATGGGGCTGGCGTTGTCGAAATAGACGTCGGCCGCAATTTGTCCAGAGTTGGTCGAGCCACTAAACTCGGCGTGGACGGTCAGCTCCCGATACACTGGCGCGCTGACATCCCCCTCGCTGTTGTCACCCAGATCGATCACTTTGGCACTGACCTTGAATGTGACGGTACCACCAGGATAACCATCGGGAGCGTGTAAAGAATAATTGCCTAGCGCACTACTCGGCACAGTCCAGTTGCCCATACCATCGTTGATCCCCCCCACCACCACGAAGCCGGGTGGCAGATCGCTGATGACCAGATAGTCGATGACTTCATCGCTGGTCGGATCCCTGTCATCGAACACGAAGACGCCATTCAAGGGAATATCCTGCCCATGGTGGCTCTCAAGCGGGCCGCCGGTCTGCACCAGCTTGCCATCGGACTCCACCACCGCCTGGATATCGACATGCAGCTGACCATCAATCACCTTGTTAGCCACTACAGTGGAGTCCACATCCCGCTGAGTCACGGTGACATGGCTCTGGATGGTGGTATCCCTGTCACTATCTTCCGGTGCTTTGACCAGCAGCTGGCCGCCGTTTAACAAGCTCTGCAGATCTGTGTCACTCAAGTCCACCGTACCGCTATTCACGGTCAGCTGGGTCTCGACCCCACCCACTCGGATCCAGATCTCGTAACCGGGCTCGATACCTGAGAGGCTAAGATGCGTCACCTTCTCGGCGCCATCGCTCAGCACTGGATGCCAGTCGAGCACCACAAACTGATCTTCCAGGCCATGGCTGGTCTTGCTGTAGTTGGTGGCATCGATCTCCGGTTCCACCTTGATGTGCAGGGGGACCTCAAAGCTCTTGTGATCACCATCGTTTTCGGTCACCACCACCTTGGCGATCAGGTCCAAATCTTCTGTGCTGTTATGGGGCGGCTGGATCACCAGATTGCCAAGATCCGACACATCGACCTGATAGGTCGGCTTGCCATGGGCATCGAGTCCGGCAAAGGTGAGCGTCAGCTCCTTGCCGCTGGCATCAAATACCCTGGCCCCTTCCGGCAGGCCACTCAGCACCAGGTTAAGGCTTTCCGAGGTATCTAACGGGGTATCAACCAGCTCACCGGACACCAGCTTGAAATTGAGCGGCGCCTGACCATCTTCTGCCACCGTGATGCTGTAGCCTTTGCCAATACCTTCATGGGTCCAGTCGGTACCATTGAGGATAAAGTCCGGTCTATCGACCACCCCCACCAGATCCACATGGAGTATCTGACTACCGGTCTCTTTCTCGTTGACCACGGAATGGGTCTGGCCACTAGCATCGGTCAAGGTCGCCGTATCTTTCACCACCCCCTTGATGATGAGGTCAAAATCAACGTTGCTGTTTTTCGGTGGTTGCAGCTTGAGTTCGCCAATCCGATCAAAAGGAACCTCATAGTAACCTGCGGCGTTCTGCGCCACGGCAACGTCCCCCAGCAACAAGGTTGCACCGGCAGGCAGGCCGCTGATGCGGACAAACATCTGCTCGGAACCATCGAGTTTGTCGTCCAGATGAGCGAGGGAGATCTTGCTGCCCAGATCGAGCGGGGTGTCTTCCTTGCCCTGAATATCACGAATGGTCAGCTTGGCGTCATCCGCCACCGGCTTGACATTGATCACCAGCTCAATCTGGTCACCTGACGCCTTGTTCAGGCCTGGTGCGACCGGAGCTTTCTCAGTACTGATCGGGGTTATCGAGAGTTTGATGTCACCACTGAAATCCTTGGCCGGGACCACGGTCACCTTGTTGATGTTGCCAGCCGAAACGGTATAGATGCCGCTGCCATTTGGTTTGAGCTCGGCACCATTGAGCATCAAAGTTCCCTTACCCGCTTCCAGCTTGATCTGGTAGGTCAACGTCTCTGAGTTGTCGGTGTCAGTCAGGCTCGCCTTGACGTCCAGCTTGATACCTGTACTGTCTTCATTGGTGTCATAGTGGCGAGTGGTGCTGGCTGTGTCCCACATCGGCTTGTCGGCCACACCGCGCACCGTCACAGCCAGCTCGCCCGTTACGGCCGCAGGTGCCGCGCCTTCGGTGACGCCGACCTGCAGTTGCACCTGGAAGTGCAGTGGTTGACCGCCATTGCTCCAGCTCGACCAGTTGCTTGAGGGCACAAAGGTCACCCCCTGAGTGGTGTAGTGAACATTGTCACTGGTCACCATGGCCGCTGGCGGCACGATAAACCACAGGCCATCAGCCGTGGTGGTGAGGGCAACGCCGTTGTAATAGAAGGTGCCATGGACATTGGTAGGCGCCTGGATCAGGAGCTGATCCACATGCTCACCGCGATCGAAGTCGCCAATATCGAGCTGCATGTCGATAGGGATACCCTGCCTAGGGTCTTGCGCCCCCTGATCTTCGTTGCCAATAGCTGCGCTAACAGTAAAGCGCACCGCTTCATCCTGCAGATTGAGGGTCAGTGTGCTGTCTGCACGATCGCCATCGCCATCGACCAGATGGGCAGTCACCACCTGACTGAGCTGACTTGCGTCGTGATTGAAACCGGCCGCAGGTTTGAAGGAGTAGGAGCCATCGGCGGAGATGGTCAGTGACCCCATCACCTGCTTGCCATCTGGGCTCATCACATCCTGCGTCAGAGAACCATTGATGGCGTACGTCTGACCATTGATGGTGACCGACTCGACACGGGCACCATCCGCACCTTCATTGGCGGTAGGCAGCAGATCGCCGGTCACGGTACTGCTCCCCTCGCTTAGGGTATGAGCCAGAACAGTGCCGATAGGCATGTCATCCTGTACCGTCACGGTCACACTGACGTTCGGACTGCGGTCGCCATCATGATCGGTGACAAACAGCGGCACTTCGATGGTCAACTCATCCTTGCCCTGTGCACCGTGATCAAGCTGGCCGACCAGATGGACGCTGTAACTGCCGTTAACATCGAGGTGGACCCAGAAAACGGGCTTGCCCCCCTCGGCCGTAGCCAAATACCAGCCGGTGCTGTGTGCTGCCAGCGTAACCGCTTTGCCACCCGACGTGAGGTGATTGGCCTGATTGAATGCAGCCACATCCAGCTCAAGGGAGGCAACCCGATCCGAACCGGCTGTGATGGTCACCTTGCCACTACCGGTTTCTCCACTCTCTGCAGGTGTGGTCCCCGGATGCTGACCGTTCACTGCATCGAGATCAGACTCCTCGACCCGAACCGGTTCAATGGCGGATATGATCGGGTTGATGCCATCAGTCACCGTGACAGTGGCGGTGCCCTGGTTTTTGCTGCCATCGCTGTCGGTGACTTCGACCGGCAAGGTCAGGTTGAGTTTGTTATCCGCCCCGTGATCCAGGTTGGTATGCACCGTCACCTGATAACCAATCTCTGCGCTGGTGTGAGCGGCGATGGTGGCGGGGACAGTGGGAATGGAGACCGTCATCACTACCAGACCACCACTGGTCACCGCCTGGAAGGTGTGACCATCGCTGCCAACCGCTTTCCAGGTCAGGGTTTCGCCGTTATGGGTGATGGGCTTGCCGCTGGCATCCATAACCTGGCTGGAAAGGGTCAGCCGCACATCAGTCACCGGATCCGAGTCGGCCTTGATGGTGATCTTGCCGCTCGCCTGCAGGTCATCAGTGGCCGAGTTGGCGCCATCGAAGCGCCCTTCATTGAGGGTTACATCGGTCAGGGTCAGGGTTGGTTTCTCCCCTTCCCCAATCTGGATATTGAGGGTGCCGCTGGTGCTGTCGTTGTTGCCGCCCGCCTTGTCGTAGTCGTTGACGATCACCTTGATGGGCAGCTCGGTCACGGCGTTAGAGCCCTGATGAAGCCCCTGATAAAGGGTGACCTGATAGTCAAACCCGTTCTTGCCAGCCTGATCGAGGCTGCCAATCAGCTTGACCTCAAACACCTCGACCCGCTGGCCATCCACCATCACATAACCCTTGATCAGCTGGCTACCGGGGATGGCGGAGTCCCCATCAACCAGCTCGTATTTGACGGGCTGGCCAAGTGCAGTGAGCGCCGGTTGCTGGCTGCCATCGGCAAAGGCCACCTCGACCACCCGATCCGACCCGGCTTGCACATCGAAGTGACCGGTTTGACTCAGGCTGTTGCTGCCGGTGAGGTCCCCCTCATCCAAGGACACGCCTTTGCCCGGAATAAAGCTCGGTGCCTTACCATCCACGATAGTGAGTGGCAACGTGGTACCAATGCGATCGCCATCCTTATCGGCCAGGGTGACGGCAAGGGGCAGGTTGAGGGATTCACTCCCCTTGTGATCCAGCTCGC
>NZ_QAJD01000069.1:0-8284 GCF_003061465.1 Aeromonas sp. HMWF017 | reverse complement strand
ACCTGGCCACCGGCGGTTCCGACCAGCTGGCCGGTTGCGGGATCGACGGCAAAAGTGACCGGGTTACCGTGGCTGGTGAGACCGGTCAGGGTGCTCTGGATAGCGGCGATGTCAAAACCGAGAGAGTTAGGGTCAAGGGCATCGCTGCCGTGCGCGACCGAGAAACTCATGGTGCTGACCGCGGCTGCCTCACCTTGCGCCATCTCGGTGATGGTGGTGCCGGTCACGGCGGAGATGGTCGGATTGGCACCATCCCCCACCGCAACCGTAATGGTGGAGGAGACCCTGTCACCATCGCTGTCGAGCAGGGTAAAGCCTGCCTTGAGCAGGCTGTCGGCACTGCCCTGATCCAGCGGTTGATGGAGGGTAAAGCTGTATTTGCCATCGTTACCGAGGGTCAGCTCAAACACCAGCTTGCCATCTGGGGTACGCCCCTCGATACGATGATCGGCCACCGTGATGGTCACGGCCTGCTTGCCCGAGGTGAACCCTTGCAGCCCCGGCTGATTGGCGTCGAAGGTGATGCTGGCTAGCGGATCGCTGCCAGCCGTGATAGCCAGATCACCGTCAAGGGTCTGGCCCTGCTGCCAGTTGCTATCTTCGGTGAGCGTGAGGGAGACTGGATTAACCTGCGGCAAGGCTCCATCGGTAATGGTGATATTGAGGGTGCCGAGATTGCTCTTGTCGCCGTCAAAATCTGAACCCTGTACCTTCAGGCCAAGATTGAGGCTGTTGGTCGCTTCCGGCTCGTCAAACACGCCGGTCAGGGAGACGTTGTATTTGCCATCCAGTCCGATGGTAACGGTGAGGATTGCCTTGCCCTGCCAATCCTTGACGATCAGCTGGTTGTCCTGAACCTCGTAACTCGTCGCCTTGCCCTGGCTGGTGAGCCCCGCCAGCGTCGGTTGGCTCGCCTCAAAGTTGAGGGAGACCAGACGATCGCTCCCCACCGTCACCGGCAGCTGACCATCGATGCTCTGGTTACCCCCCTCTTGCAGGGCGCCCCCTCTATCGAGACCGAGCACAGGGTCTGCGCTATCACTTACCGTGATAGTAGCGGTACCCTGATTTTTGCTGCCGTCGCTGTCGGTGACTTCGACCGGCAGATTCAGCTCCAGCTTGTTGTCTGCACCGTGATCCAGGTTGGTATGCACCGTTACCTGATAACCGATCTCTGCGCTGGTGTGAGCGGCGATGGTGGCGGGCACTGTGGGGATGGAGACCGTCATGACTACCAGACCGCCACTGGTCACTGCCTGGAAGGTGTGGCCATCCGTCCCCACCGCTTTCCAGGTCAAGGCTTCGCCATTGTGGGTAATGGCCTTGCCGCTGGCATCCATGACCTGGCCGGAGAGGGTCACTCGCACATCGGTCACCGGATCCGAGTCGGCCTTGATGGTGATCTTGCCGCTCGCCAGCTGGTCATCGGTGGCCGAGTTGGCACCATCGAATCGCCCTTCGCTAAGGGTCACATCGGTCAGAGTGAGGGTCGGTTGCTCCCCTTCCCCAATCTGGATATTGAGGATGCCGCTGGTGCTGTCGTTGTTGCCACCCGCCTTGTCGTAGTCGTTGACGATCACCTTGATCGGCAGCTCGGTCACCGCATTGACGCCCTGATGGAGCCCCTGATAGAGGGTCACCTGATAGTCAAACCCGTTCTTGCCCGCCTGATTGAGGTTGCCAACCAGCTTGACCTCAAACACCTCGACCCGTTGGCCATCGACCATCACATAGCCCTTGATCAGCTGACTGCCGGGGATGGCGGGATCCCCATCAACCAGCTCGTATTTGACGCTCTGGCCGAGGGCAGTGAGTACCGGTTGCTGGTTGGCATCGGCAAACGCCACCTCGACGACCCGATCCGACCCGGCTTGTACGTCAAAGTGACCGCTTTGACTCAGGCTGTTGCTGCCGGTGAGGTCCCCCTCATCCAGGGTCACACCGGTGCCCGGGATAAAGCTCGGCGCCTTGCCGTCCACGATGGTGAGCGGCAGCGTGGTACCGATGCGATCGCCATCCTTGTCGGCAAGGGTAACGGCCAGCGGCAGGTTAAGGGATTCGCTCCCCTTGTGATCCAGCTCGCCGCTCAGGGTGACCTTGGCGGTGACGCTCCAGTTGCCGTTGTTATCGACCAGGCTCAGCTCGGCGCGCAGCACCACCTGCCCACCGGCGGTTCCGACCAGCTGGCCGGTTGCGGGATCAACGGCGAAAGTAACCGGGTTACCGTGACTGGTCAGCCCAGTCAGGGTGCTCTGGATGGTGGCGATATCAAAACCGAGAGATGCGGGATCAAGGGCATCGCTGCCGTGCGCGACCGAGAAGCTCATGGTACTGACGGCGGCCGCCTCCCCTTGCGCTATCTCGGTCATCATGGTGCCGGTCACGGCGGAGATGGTCGGGTTGGCGCCATCACCTACCGCCACGGTTATGGTGGAGTGGACCTTGTCGCCATCGCTGTCGAGCAGGGTAAAGCCCGCCTTGAGCAGGCTGTTGGCACTGCCCTGATCCAGCGGTTGATGGAGGGTAAAACTGTATTTGCCATCGTTACCGAGGGTCAACTCAAACACCAGCGTGCCATCGGGGGTATGCCCCTCGATACGATGATCGGCCACCGTGATGGTCACGGCCTGCTTGCCCGAGGTGAACCCTTGCAGTCCTGGCTGGTTGGCATCGAAGGTGATGCTGGCCAGCGGATCGCTGCCCGCGGTGATGGTCAGATCGCCGTCAAGGGTCTGCTCCTGCTGCCAGTTGCTATCTTCGGTGAGCGTGAGGGAGACAGGATTAACCTGCGGCAAGGCACCGTCGGTAATGGTGATATTGAGGGTACCGAGATTGCTCTTGTCACCGTCAAAATCTGAGCCCTGTACCTTCAGGCCAAGGTTGAGGCTGTTGGTCGCTTCCGGCTCGTCAAACACACCGGTCAGGGAGACGTTGTATTTGCCATCCAACCCGATGGTGACGGTGAGGATCGGCTTGCCCTGCCAATCCTTGACGATCAGCTGGTTGTCTTGAACCTCGTAACTCGTCGCCTTGCCCTGGCTGGTAAGCCCCGCCAGCGCCGGTTGGCTGGCCTCAAAGTTGAGGGAGACCAGACGATCGCTCCCCACCGTCACCGGCAGCTGACCATCGATGCTCTGGTTGCCACCTTCTTGCAGCTCGACCCCCTTGTCGATATCCAATGCAGGATCACTGCCGTCGTTGATGATCAGCGTCAGGTCAGCGCTGGTGCTGTCGCCATCGATCTCGTTGGCGCTCACCTGCAACCCAAGCGAGAGGCTGTCGCTACCCTGATGATCGAGCGGTCCGGTGAGGGTGACCACCACCCGACCACCCAGATCGCTGCCCTGCTGCTCCGCATTCAATTCTGCACGCAGCACCTCCACCCGTTTTCCGCTGCCATCCAGGTAGTAGCCCAGCAGGGTGCGATCACCGGCAAATTCGAACGTCAGCGGATGGCCATCGCTGGCAAGACCCGAGCCGTTGAGGGTAGCCAGGGTGTCACCCTGATTGCTAAACACCAGCGAATCCACCAACAACGGATCGACACCGTGTTTGACCACAAAGTTGCTCTCCCCGACGACGGCTGCGCCGTTGGTAAAGGCATCTTCGGTCAGGGTAATGGGCGGGAGATCAAAGTTAAAGCTGGGCGGATTACTGTCCACCAGATTGATCACCAGCGGCGCTTTCACCAGATCACCATCGCTGTCTCGGTATTCGAGGTTGAACGGCAAACGAAGGGTATTTTGGCTGTGATCCAGACTCTGACTCCAGACAATGCGATAGCTGCCGTCATTGTTGAGGGTCAGGGTGAAGACAGTCGACCCACCGGCACTGGCAGTCAGGGTCTGGCCATTAATGGAGTAGCCAAGCGGCACACCTTGGCTGACGAGCCCCAGCCCTTCCAATGCACTCTGGTCAGCGGCGAAGGTGACCTGCAGATTGCCATCGACGCCAGCACCGGTATTGAGGCTACCGGTCGCCGTGACAGGGCCATTGGCCAGCCCGGTTTCAGATAGCGTGAGCGTCTCGCTCTGGCCGATCAGAGGCGCACCGTCCAAGGCCGAATTACCCGCCAAATCGGTGACGCTGGCCCGCACTTCAAAGGATTGATTGATACCGGAGAGATCCAGGGCGCTCACCTGCCAGCGGCCATCGGCTCCCACCAGTGCCGAGGTGGTCAACAGCGGCTGGCCATTACTGTCGACCAGAGTGATGGTAACGCTCTGACCCGCTTCCACATTGCTGGTGGAGCCGCTCAGAGTCGCGCTGCTGTTACCAAACAGGGCTGTGGAATCGAGATCATCGATATCGATGAGTGCCTGGGTATCGACATTGATAACAAGCGTATCGCTGGCGCGGTTGCCAGCAATATCCACGGAATTGACCTGAAACTGGTACTGGCCATCGGCCAGGGTCTGTGGCAACTGATATTGCCAATTACCGGCGGCATCCACCGTCAGGACGGTGAGCACGTTGCCGCCAAGGCTCAGGGTCACGGTGGCACCGGGCTCCCCCTTCCCTTGCAGCAACGGGGTATTGTCACGGGTCAGGTCATCGGTCTGGCTGGCGCCGGTGTCACTCTCATCGGCGAGATCGAGTGTGATGGTGGTGATGGTATCGAGCAGTGTCTGTCCGGTGTCGCTGGCATTGTTGCCCGCCTGATCCTGGGTATTGGCCACAATCTGCAACGGGCCATCCACCAGTTTACCGGTTACATCGCCAAAATTGGCTTCCCAGACCAGGCCGGGCAGTACCACGGTCGTCACCATCAGTGAGTTTCCCGCCTGATCGATAAGAGTGACGGTGACCGGTTGGCCCACCTCCACATCATCCACCACACCACGAATGATGACGTCCACCGCTTCATCGGCGTTGATGATGTTGTCGCTGGTTTGGGGTTCGGTGATGGTGATGGCGGCAAAGAAATCGCGCTCTTCAGAAAACAGCAGCTCATCGCCCACCGGTTGCACAGCATAATCGGTATCAAAACCGGCCTCGGCCAGGGTGGCATCATTGGTACGATCGACCACCACAAACCCACCCGAGCTGGAACCAGCCACACCACCGATATTGCCTGCAGCAGGCGCTGCGATACCGGCGGCGGTCTCCTGGAACAACTCGGTCGGATCGATACCCTGACGGATCGCCTCCTGCAACGAGGCCAGTTCCGGATCGGCAGATTGCCCATCAGCAGCAGGCGTGACGGGCTCAGGTTTGGCGGCCGTTTCTTGCTCGCCAGCAGGATCACTGCCCGGCTCGGCTAGCTGAAAATTGCTCCCTTGAACGGATTGCAGGCGATCCCCCGGCTGCAGCGCCATCCCCACCTTTGCTCGCATGACAGATCCATCTGCACTGATGACAAACACGGAGCCCTCGAGTTGGGTGATCACCGTGGACTTTTCAATTTGCAACTCTGCCATACAACCTCCAGCAAAACTTTAATCACCAACATCAGTACCTACAGGGTACTTGTCTGTTCAATAATCATACCGCACCAGACTGTATGGGTCTTTTCGCTATTTTCGACAATGGTTGCAATAAAATGGCCATAACTTACAAGATTGTGCATCTAACAGGCCTTTTTAAATGAAATGAGATTTGGATGACCCCAATCACATCACCTTTATTAATAGGTTTATCAGTCTATATATCCCCATTTCTATCACTTGGCGAGAAATTAGCCTCTAACCTCGGTGAACGAACCATAATCCCTAGACCAAAAGCCCATACCGCAACACTGCAATTTTGCATATAGAACCAGTTAAATGCATAGTTAATTACGGACGTTCTAAACCATAGCGCTGGCAAGTTGCATAAGCAGAAAAATGAAACGTGCGTGACGGCATCTATCAAATATCCGCCATAAGATATTCAGCAGTTAACAAAGAATTGAGTTTCCATAAAATTTAATCCAGATCTCATTTCAACGATCAATCCTGCGCCCCAATTGATCTGGCACAACTCTCCCGACGATAAATCATCATTAAATTTACCTATTTGTTAGGGTACGTCTCGAGCAATCAGGTATTGCGCGGTTTTATTCACCGTCAATCAGACCTCTGCCCACCCTGCCAAAAGGGGATGAAATCCACGCAACAAGATGGAATCGGGCAGATCGGAACATTTATCTGGGAGTGATAAACGTGGGTTCACAACACAGGCATACCAAACTGGGGCTCGCCGCCCTGCTGCTGATCAGCTGGCTTGGCGCCAGCGGCTGGGCACAGGCTGATGAAGCAATCACCAAGGGCAAGATAGAGGCGCGCAGCGAGCTGTTCGCCAAGGATCACGCCGATCAGTTCACCAGCTGGAAAGGCACCAGCGAGAGCCGCGAGCGCACCGATGCGCTGGCGGAAGATCCCAACATGGTGGTGCTGTGGGGCGGCTACCCCTTTTCCAAGGATTACAACAAACCGCGGGGCCACTTCTATGCCCTGACCGACGTGCGCGAGACCCTGCGCACCGGCGCACCCAAGACCGCCGAAGATGGCCCCCTGCCCATGGCCTGCTGGAGCTGCAAAGGCCCGGACGTGGCCCGCGTTATCGACGAAAAAGGCGAGGATGGCTACTTCAAGGGGATGTGGGCAAAAGGCGGGCCGGAAGTAGTCAACACCATCGGCTGCGCCGACTGCCACGACACCGCCTCGAAGGAGTTCAAGGCGGGTAAACCTGCCCTGCACCTCTCCCGTCCCTATGCCGATCGGGCCATGACCGCCATCGGCAAGCCGTTCAAGGAGCAGGGGCGCTTTGATCAGCAGTCCCAGGTGTGCGGCCAGTGCCACGTGGAGTACTACTTCAGCGGCCCCACCAAGGCGGTCAAATTCCCCTGGGACAAGGGCACCACGGTTGAGCAGATGGAGGCCTATTACGATGAAATCGGCTTTGCCGACTGGACTCATGCCCTCTCCAAAACCCCCATGCTGAAAGCCCAGCACCCCGAGTACGAAACCTGGCGCGCCGGCATTCACGGCCAAAACAACGTCGCCTGCGTCGACTGCCACATGCCCAAGGTGCAGAACGAACAGGGCAAGGTCTACACGGATCACAAGGTGGGCAACCCCTTCGATCGTTTCGAGCAGACCTGCCGCAACTGCCACACCCAGAGCAAGGAGATGCTGCAAGGGATCGTCAAGCAGCGCAAAGAGGCGGTGATCGAGACCAAGCTGAAGGTCGAGAAGCAGCTGGTACACGCCCACTTTGAAGCCAAGGCGGCCTGGGATGCCGGCGCTACCGAGGCGCAGATGAAGGATATTCTGCAGGACATCCGTCACGCCCAGTGGCGCTGGGACTACGCCATCGCCTCCCACGGGGTGCAGATGCACGCCCCCGAAGTGGCCCTCAAGGTACTTGGCAGCGCGCTGGATAAAGCCGCTGACGCCCGCACCAAGCTGGTGCGCCTGTTGGCCAGCAAGGGGATCAGCCACGAAATCGCCATCCCCGACATCTCCACTAAGGAGAAAGCACAAGCGGCCCTTGGCATGGATATGAAGCAGTTCAACAGCGACAAGGCGCAGTTCCTCAAGACCACGGTCCCCACCTGGGATGCCGAGGCCAAAGCGGCCGGACGGCTGGCACAGTAACGGCGCCTGCGGGCCGGCTCCAAGTCGGACCCGCAGCGGATGGAGGCTTCCTATGGGTGATTTAACGATGGATTTCTTACGACTGATGCTGATGGCAGCCATGCTGCTCACCAGCCTGCAGGGTCAGGCGGCCGAGCCGGCAGCAGCCCCTGTTCCAGCTACACATGAGGTGGAATTTTTACGCAATCCCGACAAAGCCTGCACCGACTGTCACAAGGAGCAGAGCGAGGGAATGCACGGCAAGCATGGTCAGGCGACCAATCCCAACAAGCTCAAACCGGTGACCTGCACCAACTGCCACGGCCAGCCCTCCCCCCAGCACAGGGAAGGGGTCAAAGATGTGATGCGCTTCAGCCACAGCCTGAAGGATAAAGAGAGCATCAAGCTTTATCCCATCAGCGAGCAGAACGGGGTCTGCATGAGCTGCCACGAGCCCAAAGAGCTTCGCGAGGCGCTCTGGGTCCACGACGTGCACGCCACCAAGCTCACCTGCACCAGCTGCCACCAGTTGCATCCGGCCAAGGAGCCCATGGTGGCGATCCCGGAAAAATCCCGCATCAAGCTCTGCGTCGACTGCCACAGCAAGCAGCATGAGGCCAGCAAGGCCCGGCAGGAGCAGTCCAAACCGGCTACCGGCAAGGAGGCATCATGAGCTGCTCTCGCCGTGACTTTATGGCGGGCATGGGCGCGGGGGCCCTTATAAT
>NZ_QAJD01000068.1:16738-19618 GCF_003061465.1 Aeromonas sp. HMWF017 | reverse complement strand
TTTTTTAACTGGGTAGCCCGAGAGGGCCAAGCTAGAGTGCCGCCATCAGGAACGACACCGCTCACGGACGAGGTTCTCTTCTTTTGAAGGCGTATCACTATGAATCAAAAACCTGCTCTGCTGACCCTTGTCATGTTGGCCATGACCGCCCATGCCGGCAGTGCCCTCGCGGCGCTGCCCAACTTCAGCGCCACTTGCCCAACCGATATCCGGGTCAAGTCGCAAGGGGGCAATGTCTTTATCAATGGCAAGAAGGCGACCCTGAAAACGCTGGCGCCCGCCGCCTATTCGGCCACGAGCGGCAAGGTGGTCATCGGGATCACCTTCGATCTGCCCGCCAGCGAACCCACCCTGGATTACGTCATCAAGCATGATCGCCGGGCTCATGGCTTTTGCACCGTGCACGCCTGGTCGGCGGGCAAGGCCGCCGCACTGCCGATGGCCAAAGGGGATTCCCCTTATCAGGGCAAGTGGATCGCCAAAAACCGCGAGACAGGCGCCACGGTGGCCAATATTCAGGTGGATGGCAAGGAGCAGGTGTGGGTCAACGGAGTCAAGGTGAAGGCCAAGCGGGCAGATGGTGCGCTGCAGTTTCGTCAGGGCACCATCCTCTACACCTTGCAGGGGGATCCGCGCATTCGCGATGAGAGCGACTGGAATGACAGCGATGCTCAGAATACCGGCCCCATCACACTGGAGTAACAGACGTGCCGTGCCACGGCTTGGTTATTGATGCAAAAAACAGAGAGCGGCATGGCCGCTCTCTGTTTTGTTGTCTCTATTGGGTGATAGCCGTGCCGGGTTAGATGCCGTGGATGGCGTTGGCTTCCCCATACCAGTCCAGCTTGTCGGCCAGAGTGACCACCGAGCCGATGATGATGAGACTCGGGCTCTTCACCTGACGAGCCAGTTCGGCCAACTGCTGCAGCTCGCCGCGCACCACCCGCTGGCTGAGCTGGGTGCCTTGCTCCACCAGCGCCACCGGGGTGTGGCCGGGCATGCCGTGGGTTTGCAGCGCATCCTGAATGCGGGCGGCGTGGGCCAGCCCCATGTAGAACACCAGGGTCTGGCGGGGGGCCGCCAGTGCCGACCACTCCTGGGCGATATTGCCCTCCTTGTCGTGGCCGGTGATGAACTGCACCCGCTGGGCGTGATCACGGTGGGTAAGGGGAATGCCGCTGTAGGCGGCGCAGCCCGATGCGGCGGTGATGCCCGGTACCACCGAGAAGGGGATGCCCGCCTCGGCCAGGGTTTCCAGCTCCTCGCCACCCCGGCCAAAGATAAAGGGATCGCCCCCCTTGAGCCGCACCACCTGTTTGCCCAGCAGCGCTTGTTCCAGCAACAGTTGGTTGATCGCCTGCTGGGGCACACAGTGGCGGCCCGCCTCCTTGCCAACAAAGATCCGCTCGGCATCCCGGCGAACAAGCGCCAACACCTCCTGCGACACCAGCCGGTCATAGACCACCACATCCGCCTGCTGCAGTTGCTGCAAGCCATTCAGGGTGAGCAGCCCCGCATCGCCGGGGCCGGCGCCCACCAGGGTGACGCTTCCCTTGCTCTGTAGCGGCTCATTTAATAGTTCAGCGACGCTCTGCTCGGCGGCCTGTTGCTGGCCGCGGGCCAGCTGGCATGCCAGTCGCTCATGGCTAAAGAGCCGCTCCCAGAAGCGGCGGCGGGCCAGCTTGTCCGGAATCAGTTTGACCCGCTCGCGCAGCTTGCCCGCCAGCGCCGCGAGCTGGCCGAGGTGTTGCGGCAGCATGGCTTCGAGTTTTTCCCGCAGCTGGCGGCTTAGAACCGGCGCCGCGCCTGCGCTGGAGATGGCCACCATCAGCGGCGAGCGGTCAATGATCGCGGGCATGATGGCGCTGCAGTGGGCCGGAGAGTCCACCACATTGCAGAAGATCTGGCGCAGGCTCGCCTCGTGAAAGACCTGCTGGTTGACCTCTTGCTGGTTGGTGGCGGCGATCACCAGCCACTTGCCATCGAGCAGTTCGGGATGAAAGCCGGCGGCGCAGACGGTCAGGTGACCCTGCTCGGCCCAGCTCATCAGCTGGGGTTCCAGGTGCGGGGCATTGATGGTGATCTTCGCCTTGGCATCGAGCAGCAGGCGCGCCTTGCGCACCGCCACCTCACCGCCGCCGACGATCAGGACCGGCTTGTTTTGCAGCTGACAGAAGAGAGGGAGAAAGTCCATAACAGGCTCCGGATGCTGGCCCGCTCGCAATGCCGCGCCGGGCGAGATAGCAGGGCGCGCCGTGACGCACCCCGGATGGTCGGGGGAAAGATCCCCCGACGGGAATAAAAAAGGGGAAGGGTGATCTACGCCCGGGCCAACGACAGATCCCCACCGGTGTCGGCCACTTGATCACGCTTCCCCAAACGAGGTTTTTCCTATTGCACCGCTTTGACGTGCATGTTGGCGACGTACTGATCTTCGGCCCAGAAGATGCGGTCAGCGACCATGGCTTCCGGGTTAAGGGTGACGCCGCGCAGCACCCGCTCCTTGAACTTGTGATAACCGGCCCGATCGATGAGATGGCCCATGTGCAGGTAGATGGGTTTGCCATCCAGCATCTCGGCCTCGAACTCGAACAGGTTCTTGATCACCGCATGCAGCACCTCTTCGGTGACCCAGTTGAGAAACAGCTTGCCAGTACGAGGGGTCTTCTTGCTGGTGCGGCCCCCCAGCTTGACCATGTAGAGCTGCTTGGGATCCCGCTGCCAGGCCAGGGTCGGGCAGGCCAGCACGCACTCGCCACAGCCGATGCACTTGCTCTCCTCCTTGACCGCCTTGCCATGCTTGATGGCGAGGCAATCCACCGCGTGGTGGCTGCACGCCTTGACGCAGGCGCCGCAGCCGATGCAGCGCTCGGCATTGAA
>NZ_QAJD01000068.1:0-16728 GCF_003061465.1 Aeromonas sp. HMWF017 | reverse complement strand
GGGTAGAGGTGTTTCTCCATCCGCTGGGCCAGCCCGGTGCAGTCGATATTGCCCTTCTGGCAGATGGTGTTGCCCTGACAGGCGACGATATTGCGCCCGCCGATGGTCTGGTAACCGGCTGTGGTGTCCTCTACCTCGATGCCGCAGGTCTCCACCTCGATCTCCTTGATAAAGGGTTCGAGGGCGGCGTTGACCTTGTCCATGTCCTGATACTTGATGCCGGGCATCGCCAGCTTCTGGCGGGTGGTGAGGTGGATCAGGCCGTTGCCATACTGTTCGGCGATCTGCTGGGCCACTGCCAGCAGGTGGGCGGGCATGATCCCGCCGGGAATGCGTACGCTGATCATCGCTTCGCCGCGCACCTTGGAGAGGCGGTATTCGTTCTTGGCGCGGGCTTTGATGATGTCGATATCGAGACTCATGGTGTTCTCCCTCAGTCGATCAGATGCTGGGCCTGGTCAAAACGAAAGACCGGTCCATCCACGCAGATATAGGTGTCGCCCATCCGGCAGTGGCCACACTTGCCGACGGCGCAGGCCATGCGGCGTTCGTAGTCGACCCAGATGCGATCCTTGGGGATGCCCCGCTCGAGGAAGGCGAGCACCACGAAGCGGATCATGATGGGGGGGCCGACCACGATCACCTGGATATCTTCCTTGTCAGCAAGATCCAGCTGGTCGATGTAGTCGGTGACCCGGCCGATGCGAAACTGCTCGCTCTCCTTGCCCTCGTCCAGGGTGACGATGAGGTTCTGCTGCTTGGCCCAGAGCGGCATCTCGTGGCGATAGAGCACCGCCTGCTCGTTCTTGAAGCCGAGGATCATGTCGAGGGATTTCACCTCTTCCGGGTGTTTGCTGAAGCGGCGCAGCAGCCCCTTGACCGGCGCGACGCCGGTGCCGCCCGCCACCACGATGAGGTGCTGGTTGCGGTAGGTCTCCAGCGGATAGCCGTTGCCGTGGACACCGCGCATCCACACCTTGTCGCCCACATCGAGGGCAAACAGCGCATCGGTCACCTTGCCGACCTTGCGGATCAACAGGTCCACATAGCCATCGCCATAGTCGGAGACCGAGATGGGCGCTTCGCCGACGGTGGGCAGGGAGATCTCCACAAACTGGCCGTAGTGGACATCAAAGTCGCGTGATACCCGAAAGTTCCACTCAAGCTCGGTGTGGCGCTCGATGGCCAGAATGGTGTAGGCCTTGGGCAGCAGGCGGTTTTCGACCACGTCCTGCTGCGGTGCTGCTGTTGCGGTTTGCTGGCACTGGCACATATCAGCTCGCCCCCTGCGCGTTGTCGGCTGCGATGGTCTGTTCGACCACATCGGTCATCTTGTTGATGATGTTGCTAAAGGAGATGTAGTGAGGGCAGCGATCGTCGCAGCGGCCGCAGCCGACGCACATGTGCTCCTCCCCCTGACGGGCCTTGTAGTCGTTGACCTTGTGCAGGGCGCGATAACGCAGGCGCTCGCCATGTTTGGCGCGAAAACCGTGGCCACCTGCCATGTCGCTGAAGCCATCCACCATGCAGCTGGCCCACTGGCGACGGCGCTCGCCCTGCTTGGGGTTCTCCGCATAGGTGAGGTCGTGCACGCTGTAGCAGCTGCAGGTCGGGCAGGAGGTGGTGCAGCGGCCGCAGCCGATGCAGCGGCTGTCGTACTCGGCCCAGACCGGATGGGCGGTGAGAATCTGGCGGATCCGCTGTGGGTCGTCACAGACGCTGTCCGGGGTGCGTACCTTGACCGGGTTGCTCTGGACAAATTCCGGGGTGAAGTCATCGGATTCACCCAGTTCGGCAAAGTAGCCGAGCAGCTCGGGATCCTTTACCTCAATACGGGCACCCTCATCGCTCAGACGAATGGCGGCGGCGTAGTCCTGGGTCTCGTTGCTGCCCATGGAGACGCAGAAGCAGTTCTCGAAGCTCTCGCGGCACTCCAGCAGCACCAGCTTGAGCTTGCTGCGCAGTCTGGCGTAGTAGACGTCGCTGTTCTGGCCATTTTTCAGGTAGACCTGATCCAGCCTGCGCAGAGCGTGGATATCACAGCTGCGCAAGAACAGCAGGGTGGGCTTGGCCTCCACCTTTGATTCGCGCAGCTCCAGATTGTCGAAGTGGAACAAGGTCTGGGTGATGGGGAGCACCACCTCTTTCGGGGAGAAGTGGGACTTCTCCTGCCACACCAGATCGGCCGGATGGCGGATGCTGTGGTAGGTGACGTTGTCGGTGTCGGAGAAGCGGCCGCCCCGATATTCGGCCGCGGGCGCCATGATCCGGTAATCGGGCAGCAGCCGCTCGAACAGCTGCGCCAGCGCGGGATGGGTGAGAAGAAACGACATAAATAAACACCTTGTATGAGGGTGAGATGCCCTGGCATAGGGATGAGGCGCAAGCCGCTAAGAGTGTCTGGCACCGATTCTGGCTGCGCTTGCCTCGCCACGGTCTGTTTTTATGACTCATGTTGCTCAACTGACCCGATTGTTATTGTGTTGGCGGCGCGTGCGTCGCGGCAGGTCGGGTCATGCCTGTAAAATCCTTATCAATTGAGCAGGGCGGCCTGATAGCCTGCGCACTTGCCCATCACGTATCCCATCTCCAGCTTGTTGATATCGCGGGTAAAACGGGAAACGGGGAAGTAGTCAGCCGGGGCGATCACCTCGATCTGGCAGTCCTCCGGCGGATTGGCGATAAAATCGAGCGCCTCGTTGTAGCTGCGATCCCGCTGCTCCAGCGCCTGTGCCAGCGCGGGGCGGGTCTTGAGCAGAGTGCGGATCATCCAGGGGAAAGGCATCGGCTTGAGCCGATAGCCAAGGGGCTCGGAGAGGATCACCGTCAGGTGACGGGCACCGCGGCGGTAGGCCTCGATCACCGGGATGGAGTCGGCCACCCCGCCATCTGTCATCGGCACCCCGTGCACTTCCGGGTATTCGTGGGAGGCGAGGGGAATGGCGCAGCTGGCGGGCAGCACCTCGTTCATGTTCTCCGGCTTGACCCGGATGTACTCCGCCTTGCCGGTCAGGGTATTGGTCACCACCGCATAGAAGGGGATGCCGGTCTCCCGGTAGGCGTGAATGTCGAGAGGATACTTGCTGCAGCTGGTGTTCCACAGCCAGTGGATATCCACCAGATTGCCCCCCTTGGCAAAGCGCAGGGGATCCATAAACTGCTGGCTGCACGCCAGTTTGGTCAGGATCTCGTGGCTGCGGCCATGCTGGCTGGCGAGATAAGCCAGCAAGTTGGTGGCCCCCGCCGAGACGCCGATGGCGAAGTCAAAGGGGCGATAGTCATGCTCGATAAACGCATCCAGCACGCCGCTGGCAAATATGCCGCGCATGGCGCCGCCTTCTACAACCAATGCGCTGGGGGATGCGTTTTTGTTCATGACAGGCACCTCATTGATAAGTCAGAGAGAAAAAGTGGGAAAGAGAACGTTCGGGCTGTCAGGCCGACCATTCTGACAACCAACCGGGGTTGGCCGTCGCAATGAGGTCATTCTAGGAAGGGGACGGTGTTTAGAATATCTGTTAATAATGAATCAAGTGTTTTGTATTTCTAAACGACAGTGATAAACCTGTTGTGATCAAAGGGGTTGTGTAGGAGTCTCAACAACTCTGTGATGGCTGGATATTGGCAAGGATGAGTGTGTCATGACGTTATTTCCCCCGCAGCTCCAACGTGGCGATACCATCGCTTTTTTCTCCCCCTCCAGCGCGGCGACCGCCTGGGCTCCCAACCGTTTTGCCCGCGCAAAAGCCTTTCTTGAGGGGCAGGGCTTTAGGCTCAAGGCGGGCAGCCTCACCGGCCAGCAGGATCACTGGCGCTCCGGCTCCATCGCCGCGCGGGCTGAAGAGCTCAATGCCCTTATTCGCGACCCCGCAGTACGCTGCATCATGTCGGTGATTGGCGGCAACAACTCCAACTCCCTGCTGCCCTACCTCGATTTTGAGGCGCTGAGGCGCGATCCCAAGATTATCGTTGGCTACTCAGACGTGACGGCGTTGCTGCTCGGCATCCATGCCCAAACTGGCCTGGTTACCTTTTATGGCCCGGCGCTGGTGGCCTCCTTTGGCGAGTTGCCGCCGCTGGTGGATGAGACGCTGGCCAGTTTTTTACAGATTGCATTGGCCGATGAAGCTGGCGTCCCCTGCACGTTGCCCACCCCCGCGCAATGGAGCGATGAACGGCTCGATTGGGAAAACCAGACCCGGGCCAAGCAGTGCCAGCCCAATCGGCTGATCTCGGTGGGCTCAGGCCGGGTTGAGGGGCGACTGATCGGCGGCAACCTCAACACCATGGCGGGGATCTGGGGCTCCCCCTATATGCCGGCCATCGAGCACGGCGACATTTTGCTGCTGGAGGACAGCCTGAAATCTGCCGAGACGCTGGAGCGCTCCTTTGCCCATCTCAAGCTGTGCGGGGTGTTTGAGCGGATCGGCGCGCTTATCCTCGGCAAGCACGAGCTGTTCAACGATCAGGGCAGCGGCAAGCGCCCACTCGATATCCTGTTGGAGGTGGTGGGGGAGCCGAACTTCTCCATTCTTGCGGAGTTTGACTGCGCCCATACCCACCCCATGCTGACGTTGCCGCTGGGCATCGAGGTGGCGCTCGATCTCGACCTTCAGCGGCTCACCTTGCTGCAGCCCTGGTGGCGAGCAGAATGAGCACGAAATGAATGTCCAACAACAAGGCCGCGGATGCGGCCTTGTCTGTTTTTGTGGGGAGGGATCAGGGCAGGGCATCGGGCCGGAAGCTGGCGCGGATCTGCGGCACCAGGCTTGAAGGGTCGAATCCCTTCTCTTCCCCCAGTACCGGATGGAGCAGGGGCTTCTCTTCAATGGGGGTGATATCCCCCGCCAGCAGCTGGCGAGTCGCCTGACCCATCTGGTAGAGCTGGCGTACCGGCGCAAACTGGGTCGCCAGATTGAGGGGATCATCGGCGCGGGTGAAGGCCATCATGGGGATCTGATAGGTGGCATCGCGCGCCGGTTTGTCACCGTGAATCCCCTTGCCGGCGGACATCAAAAACGGCTGGTGATCGCCAAATGCCACCACCAGATAGCGCTTGTCCGACTGGTCTAGGGTCTTGAGCAGCCGCTCCAGCGAGGCCATGGCATCCAGCACCCCGGTGTAGTAGGTGTTGAGCAGCTGGGTGTCGCTCTCGCTCTGGTTCGGGCAGGCGCCGCTGCGCTCCTGCCCCTGATAGCGGGGGCCATCGAAGGGGCCGTGCCCCTGCATGGTGACCGCATAGGCAAATAGCGGCTTGTCATCCTGTTCGCTGCGCTTGAGCAGGTGGTCGATCAGCGCATCATCGGAGATATAGAGCCCCTTGTGCTCAAGGGTGGTAAAACGGGTATCGAACCAGCGCTCCTCATACCCCAGCGCTGGGATCGCCTTGGCGCGGCCCCAGAATTTTTCCACATAGGGGTGGGCGAACAGGGTCTGGTAGCCGCTCTGTCTGGCGCTCTGGGCCAGCCCCGGCACCTGCTGCGAGAGGTAGTAGTAGGGCACCACCCCCTGCTTGAGCAAGCCCACCGGCAGACCGGTGTTCATCTCGAACTCCGCCAGTACCGTCATGCCGCCGGTGGTGGGGGAGTGGATGGTTTTTTGCCACTGCTGCACGCTGGCGGGCAGGGAGAGGGTGGGAGCCGGGGCGCAGATCCGCCCCTTCCAGTTGAGCCAGAGCGACTCATATTGCAGCACGATCACCAGATCCCAGCGCGGCGCTATGCCTTGAGGCGGATAGCTCAGCTGCGGGGCCAGCTCGTTGATCTGCAAGGGGTAGCGAAACACGCTGCCGCTTTGCAGCATCTCGTCCACCAGATTGAACAGATAGAGGCCGGGGCCGGAGCGGATGATGTCCCTGTGGTAGTTGACCGCGCGATCCACGTAGCGAATGTTGGCCCCCAGCAGCTTGTTGCCGGTCTGGGTGGCAAAGACGCACAGGGCAAAGAAGGCGACGGTAGCCGCGGCTGTGCGCAACACCCAGCGTGACAGGGCAAAGCGCCAGCAGAGAAACAGTGCCAGCAACACGGTGAAGATGGGCAGGATGGGGTGCTGGTCGAGCAGGATCCGCAGCAGCGCCAGCAGGTTGCCAAAATCGTCCCCGCCGAGCGGCACGCCGTAGATGGCGATCTTCATAAAGTTGGCCAGCAGACCTATGCCTGACAGCGCGGTAAAGACCAGCCCCATATAGAGGTTGAAGCCCGCCAGCGCGCAGAGGCTCCAGCCCAGCACCATGCTGCCCCAGGCGAGATAGTAGTGCTCCGGCCGAAAGCCTGACCAGAGCAGAAACTCCCCCAGCTTGAACACCACGAAGCCGTGCAGCAGCACGAAGGTGAGGTTGCCGAGCAGCAGGCTGCCGATGATCCGCCAGCGCAGGCTGCGGCGCAGCTTTGGCAGCACCGTCTTGAGCACGGCGGCGCTCAGGGCCAGCACCAGGGTCAGGCTCACCACCAGATAGGTGAGGTTGAAGCCCTGCTCCGGCAGGGTTTGCAGGATCTGGCTGAAATCGCCGCTCTCGGGGCGATCTTTGAGCAGCAGACCGATGCGCAGCTGATAACGGCTGGCCAGCGCATCGTCCGGGGCGCGCAAGGTGCTGTTGAGATCCAGCGAGCAGCGGTTATTGCGGCACACCTGACGCTTATCCACCGCCTGACTGAGCTGGTCAATCCGCTCCCCCTTGTCGTTGAGCAGCTCCACTCGCACCTTGTCCCCCGCTTGCAGTGGCCCTCGCAACTGCCACTGGCTGCGCACCACCAGATAGAGGCCGCGGCTGTCGCTTTTATAGAGCAGTGCGTGGCGGGTGAGGGTGGCCAGCGGGTTGTCGGCGGGGCCCAGCACCAGCGGCTGGGCACGGCCCAGCCAGCTACCGGGATTGAGCAGCGGCAACAACAGGGTCAGCAGCAGCAATCCGCCCAGCAGGGCAAGCAGTAGAGAGGGCAGACTCAGGACGCGGGGGCGGCCTGAGGAGGGGCGATTCATATAAGCTCATCCTTTGAGCGAGTGAGGGAGAGATCGTTCATCCGCATAGAGTTTGACCCGATGGTGCGGGCCTTGTTTCAGCTTGTCAATTTAATGACCACTTAATGAATATTTGGTTACAGCTCAACCTTGCAAATTGTGATCCCGGTCGAGGGATTGTTCGGAATATGTGATGAAAGCGTCATCATGGGGTTTTGCCACTGGCTTGGGAGGGATCTGCTGTTTAGTCTCTCGATAGCGACTGGAGGTACATGTATGAATCCCAAAGTGATGGCACGTCAGGCCAGATTGCTGCGCATGCTGGAGAGCAAGGAAGAGATCCGGATCGGACGCGAGCGCGACTGCCCGCTGCCGCTGGCCCAGCTGGTCAAGCTGAAGGATAGCCATCCGGCTGTGGTCAAGGTCTATCGCCACGGTCTTACCGCCGAGGTGTTTCACCTCAAGGTGGAGGGGCATCACTGGTGCCTCAAGCGGCGCCGTCAGGATTCACTGGTGGCCAACCTCGATGGCAAGACCGCCTTTCTGACCGAGCTGGAGCGGCGGCGCGAAATCGAGGCGCTGCGCGAGCTGCATCCTACTGTCCTCTCCCACGTGGTTTGCACCAGCTTCGGCTCGGCGCGGGCCGGGGTGCTGGTCTCCCCCTGGTTGCGGGGTGTGCCGGTCCATCAGCTCAACGAACGCAATCTGGCCCAGATGCTGGAGGTGCAGGGTGAGCTGGCCCGCTGGGGCTGGTTTGACTGGGACCCGAGCCCGGGCAACCTGCTCGATGACGGCGAGCAGATCTGCGTGTTCGACTTTGGCTATATGTGGACCTTCGATCCCCGCTTTGAATACAACTCCAATGGTCTGGTCGACCCGCAGTTCCATGTACCGGAGCGGTTGGAGACCCGCACCCTCTCCGGACTCTGGCTCGATGAGGCCGATCCTCTGCCGCAATTTCGCTACTGGCGCGAGCTTTGCCTGAAATGGGTGAAACGGGAGATCCACCACCTGATCCGTGAAGGGGCCAGCGCGCCCGTGCTGGCCCGCCTGCACGCCCTGCAAGGGGAGTGGAGCGCCGCGCTGGCGAGCGACGAGGCGCTGGTCGCCAACTGGTGGCGGGACATGTATCGCAGCCACCGGCTCGATGTGGCCGATGATCTGAGCGGCCAGAGCTGCGGCCCGCTCACCCTGCGCCGTCTCGACTGGCTGATGCAGGCGGTGACGGATCACTATCCGCTGCTGGTGGACAATCTCTCGCCTCAGGAGACGGAGCTGGGCCAGACAGGGCTGCTGGCCCGCTTGCAGCAGCTACGTCGGGAAGCCGTAGCCTGTCAGTTGCCAGCCACCAGCCTTGCCTGAGCCAATACCTTTACGGAGTACAAATGAACAGGGCGCCGTGTTGGCGCCCTGTTGCGTGTTCGAACTTGCCTCGGTTGAGGATCAGTCCAGCAGCTCCTGATGGAGGCGGTTGACGATATTGCCCGCCTCGCTCTCCTTGACCAGGAAGCAGAGGTTGTGGGCGCTGGCGCCGTAGCAGATCATCCGGATGTTGTGCTCGCGCAGGGCGTCAAAGACCTGACTGCCCACCCCGTTCACTTCGCTCATCCGGTTGCCGATGAGCGCCACCAGTGCCAGACCGGTTTCCACCTCCACCTTGCAAAGCTGGCCCAGCTCGGCCAGTACCTTGTCGCTCAGGATTGGCTCGCCGTTGCTCTGGCTGCCGGTGTGGTCCAGCGTCAATGACACGCTCACTTCCGAGGTAGTGATGAGATCGACCGAGATGCGGTGACGGGCCAGAATGCCGAATACTTCGGCCAGGAAGCCGTAGGCGTGGAACATGTTGAGGCTGTGCAGGGTCACCAGCACCTGCTGGCGGCGCAGGGCGACGGCGCGAAACAGCGGGCTTGAATCTGTGCTGGCGCGGATCCAGGTACCACCGGCGGCGGGGTCCTTGGCGGAGCCGACAAACACCGGAATATTCTGGCGCACCGCCGGTTGCAGGGTGGCGGGGTGCAGCACCTTGGCGCCGAAAGTGGCCATCTCGGCCGCTTCGACAAAGCTGATTTCGGGAATGGGGCGGGCGCGGGTGACGAGGCGCGGATCCGTGGTGTAGATGCCGGGCACATCGGTCCAGATCTCGATACTGGCGGCATCGAGCGCTTCGGCGAGCAGGGCTGCGCTGTAGTCAGAGCCGCCGCGCCCCAGCGTGGTGGTGCGGCCATCGCCATCGGCACCGATAAAGCCCTGGGTGATGATAAGGCTGTCGCCAAGCTGCGGGCCCAGCGTCTGCTGGCAGAGGGTTCGGGTGGTGGCCAGATCGACGGTGGCCTTGCCAAAGCGGCTGTCGGTGCGCATCAGCTGGCGCACATCCTGCCAGTGAGCCTTGACGCCGCGCTGGCGCAGCAGCTCGGTAAAGAGGCGGGTAGACATCAGCTCGCCGCAGGCGATGAGGCGATCGGCCAGCTCCGCATCGGTATGCTGGTGGGCTTGCTGGGCCATGAGGCGAACTTCGTCCAGCTGGCCATGAATGAGGGCGCTCACATCAACAGGGTTGCCGAGATCGGTCAGAATGGCCTGCTGGATCCCGGCCAGTTTGGCCAGTTGCTCGTCACGGCCCGCTTCGTCCAGCTCCCCTTGTGCCAGAGCGACCAGCAGGTTGGTGACACCGGCGCTGGCACTCAGTACCACCACCCGGGTGGCGGGATTGGCCAGCACGATGTCGGCGCAGTGATTCATGGCCGGGAAGTTGGCGACACTGGTTCCGCCAAACTTGGCGACATTGATCGGGCTCATTGCTTACTCCTGTCTTATTTTAAGATTCCGGTTCCATCGGGCAAAAAAGAGAGGAGGAGGCTGAAAATGGCAGGAATGAACGAAGCTATCCCGGCCAGAAGCACTCCACCTGCAGAGCCCATCCCGTACCGCCCCTGACAGGGCGCGGTGGGGGATGATCACTACCGATGACAACCCGGGGGATTCAGCCCCCGCAGCCGACGTTGAGGTCACCAGTCTCCTCACTCGTCTCGGCGCTGCTCCCCCTGACCCAAGTTCACCGGACGCTGGCGTCCTCCCTTGGGCTGCCTGGGCAGCGCTCCTCTTCTGGCTCCACCAGGGCGGTGGAGTGCATTTAGAAATACCCTGCGTTGGATTGCACTGTCAATCGAGTTTGTGAAAAAGTTCAAATTGTCGGCTAACTCAACACAGAATCAATGGCTTAGGCAATGGTCTTTGACAAAACCTTGGAACGGCGCTGCCAGTTGTAGAGACGCTGGCGCGCCACCGGCAGATCTTCCACTTCCAGCGGATCGAAGCCCCGCTCCCGGAACCAGTGGATGGAGCGGGTGGTGAGCACGAACAGGCGGCGAATGCCAAGCCGCTTGGCCCGCTCGGCCACCTTGGCCACCAGCTGATCCCCCCGGTTTGAATTGCGGTAGTCGGGGTGAATGGCGACGCAGGCCATCTCCGCCATCGCCTCTTCCATAAAGCAGTAGAGGGCCGCGCAGCCGATGATGAGGCCATCGCGCTCGATGATGGTGAACTTGTCGATCTCCATCTCCAGCTGCTCGCGGGAGCGGCGCACCAGAATGCCTTCCTCCTCCAGCGGGCGGATCAAATCAAGAATGCCGCCGATATCCTCGATGGTAGCGGCGCGGGCCTGCTCGGCACTTTCCCGCACGATCTGGGTGCCGAGGCCGTCGCGACTGAACAGCTCCTGCAGCATGGCGCCATCATCCTGATAGCTCACCAGATGGGAGCGGGGCACGCCGCCTCGGCAGGAGGCAATGGCCGCACGCAGATAGCGGGCGGTGCCGGACATCTCTTCGCCAGCCTGCTCCAGCTCCACCAGCAGCTCTTCGGCCTGCTCGGGGAAGAGCTCGGAGATGGCCTCGCCGCGTCTGTCCATTACCCCCTGGGTGCTGCTAAAGCAGATGAGCTTGTCCGCCTTGAGATCGACCGCTACCCGGCGGGCCACCTCTTCGGAGCTGAGGTTAAAGCTCTCGCCGGTGACCGAGCAGCCGATGGGGGAGATGAGCACCAGACTCTTCTGATCGAGCTGGCGGGTGATCCCCTCCACGTCGATGCGGCGCACCCGGCCGCTGTGGCAAAAGTCGATGCCATCATCCACCCCCAGCGGCTGGGCGGTGACGAAGTTGCCGCTCACCACGCTGATCCGCGCCCCCTGCATTGGGGTGTTCGCGAGCCCCATGGAGAGCTGGGCGGTGATGTCATATTGCAGGCCGCCACACACCTGCTTGATGATGGTAAAACTCTCGTCATCGGTGACCCGGATCCGCTTGTGGTACTGGGCCTCGATACCGGCGCGGGCTAACGCTTCATCGTTTTGCGGACGTGAACCAAACACCAGCACCAGGCGTATGCCCAGTGTCTGCAGCAGGGCAATATCGCTGACGATATTGGCGAAGTTGGGGTGGCAGATGGCTTCACCCCCCATCATCAGCACAAAGGTGGCACCCCGATGCACATTGACATAGGGGGTGGATTGCCGGAAGGCATTGACCAGACTGGGTTCGCGTTCACGCACTTGATATTTCTTCCATAAAAAAACAGCGATTGGCTCAATATATGAAAATTAATTCACAAATCAAGACTAAATATTGATTTTGACCGTTTCTGGTCTACGAGGGGCGGCTTGGCCGTGCGGATTGGGAGCAGGTGGCAGGAAGCGCAGATGGCCGTTGGGGCGAGCGGGGAAGGGCCCGCCGGTTGATCCGGCGCGATAAACTGCTATCTTCGATGCTCCTTTTCGTCAGCTGTGTGATTTCACAGGGTTTTATACAAGGACAGAATTCATGGAACAGATTATTTCACCGGCAGATGCCCTGCCGGGACGACGCGAAGCGATGGTGATTGGTCAGCAGCATGCGGTGAATGGCAACCCGACCCAAGGCCCTTGGCCGGAAGGGATGGCGGTGGCCTGGTTTGGCATGGGTTGCTTCTGGGGCGTGGAGCGCCTGTTCTGGCAGCAGCCGGGCGTCTACTCCACCGCGGCAGGTTATCAGGGCGGTGTGACCCAGAATCCCACCTACAAAGAGGTGTGCAGCGGCCTGACCGGACATGCCGAAACGGTGCAGGTGGTGTTTGATCCGGCGGTGATCAGCTATGGCGATCTGCTCAGACTGTTCTGGGAGCAGCACGATCCGGCGCAGGGGATGCGTCAGGGCGGGGACATTGGCACCCAGTATCGCTCGGTGATCTTCTATGGCGACGAGAGCCAGCAGATCATTGCCCAGCAGAGCATGGCGGCCTATCAGCAGGCGATGGCGGCAAGCGGCGACAGCCGTGCCATCACTACCCGCATTCTGCCGCTGGCACCCTTCTATTACGCCGAGGATTACCATCAGCAATATCTGGAGAAGAACCCGGATGGCTACTGCGGATTGGGTGGCATTGGAGTCTGTTTGCCGCCCAGCCTGAACCGCTGAACAGGTTTGTAGTCGATTTCTTAATAAAAGTGAAAATAAATGGTCGGAGGAGGGAACTTATTGCGACCAGTCGGGACTAACTAGGTAGCGTCCAGGGATCGGATGCAAAGTCCAGACACATTTCTTGCCTTGATAACCGCCTGATGAATGAACGCACTGGCGGGTTGAAAATGATAGCAAGCAGGGCTGCCCACCAAGGCGGCCCTTTTCCTTATCTGCTGTTCTGAAATCTTGCGTTGGGCGGGAGAGCCGGACGGCAGATCAGCCGATGGCGCTGTCGAACAGGTTCTTGATGAGATCGATAAACTCGATGAGGAAGGTTTTCTGTTCCGGGGTCGGGGCGCGGAGCCAGACGGCGGAGAGCACCTCCTCCAGATCGGCGACCACGGCGTCGGCCTCCTGCATGATGGCGAAACGCACCTTGGGATCGAGCTGGGGGTTTTGCTCGCAAATGGCCATCAGGTTGCTGGCAACTCGGCCACTGACCAGATCTTCGATGGTCTCTTCACCATCGTTCTGCTGCTGGGATTCAAACAATCCCAAACTCTCCACCAGATACTCGATCAGCGAGATATAGCCTTCACTTTCTACCACCATGGTTGCTGCCTCAATACAGTAACAATACGAAAATTAAGCGTATTTTAGTGGCTTGCCCTAGCTTGGCAAGCAGCAGTGCAGGCGATGGCGAGTAAAACTGACTCCGCCCCGCTCCACGCACTCCAGCCCGGTCAACGTAAAGCCATGTCGTAAAAATAGCTCATAACTGAAGGCGCTGGCCTCGGTGGTGATGAGCGTCATACCGAGCCCTCGGGCCCCCGCGAGCGCCGTGGTGAGCAGCAGATTGCCCAGTCCCTGGCGCTGATGGTCGGCGCTCACATAGAGCAGACTGAGGTGGCCATCGGGGCTCAGAGTGACAAACCCGAGGGGCACATTTGCCAGCTCAGCCACCCAGCCGTGGTGCTCGCGCAGCTGGCTGACAAAGCCCGGATGTTGTGCACCGAGGGCCCACTGCTCCACCTGCTCGGCGCTGTAGTGCTCGGGGCCGCTGCGTCGCACCGCCTGCTCAAACAGGCTCACGAGGGCAGGGATATGTGCCTCACCAAGGGGGACAATGCAAAGTGCTGGACTAAGTGCTGGCGTCATAAGGTTGGGTCGTCAGTGGGGGAGAGGGGGCGCGGCGCCTGTGGCCGTTTGGCTTTGGGCAGACCCGCGACAACCCGCTCATAGGAGTGGTGCACCCAGCCCTGCCACAGATCATCTGGCAAGGTGCTGTTCAGGGTCACTGTGTTCCAGTGTTGCTTGTTCATATGCCAGCCCGGTTTGACCTCGGGGTGGATCTCGCGCAGCAGCAACGCCAGCTCGGGCTCGCATTTGAGGTTGATGGTGAGCGGCTCGGCCTGCCAATCCACCAGCGCGAACATCTTGCCCGCGATGCGGTAGACCAGGATCTCCGGGCCAAACGGGGTATCTTCGGTGGCGCCCGGCAGGGAGAGCAGAAAGTGGCGCAAACGGGTCAAATCCATGGAAAGTTCTCGCGCAAGGGGTGATCCGGGTCATGTCAGGCGCATATCTATCGGCGGGCCTGTTCTGTTAATATGCGCGCAGCCGAGTATACCCCCCATCACCAAGGGAGCCTATTGGATGTTGTATCACAAGACTTTCGAACTGGGTCCCGAGCGGGATTGGGTGGTATTTGTCCACGGCGCCGGTGGCAGCTCCTCCATCTGGTTCAAGCAGCTGCGCGCTTATCGCGAACACTTCAACGTGCTGCTGCTGGACTTGCGCGGCCACGGCCAGTCCCACCAGCTGCAACAGGTGGTCAAGGGCCACTACAGCTTTCGGGAAGTGACCGAAGATATCGTTCGGCTGCTCGATCACCTCGATATCCGCCGCGCCCACTTTGTCGGCATCTCCCTTGGCACCATCCTTATTCGCCATCTGGCCGAGCTCTGCCCGGAGCGGGTGAAAAGCATGGTACTGGGGGGCGCCATTTTGCGGCTCGATATCCGCTCGCGGGTGCTGGTGCAACTGGGCCGACTCGGCCAGCACTTCCTGCCCTATATGTGGCTCTACCGGCTGTTTGCTTTCATCATCATGCCGCGCCAGCACCATCAGGAGTCGCGCAACCTCTTTGTGCGCGAAGCCCGCAAGCTCTGCCAGAAGGAGTTCAAGCGCTGGTTCCGCCTCGCCACCGAGGTTAACCCGCTGATGCGTTACTTTCGCGAACGCTCCCTGCCCATTCCCACCCTCTATGTGATGGGGGAGGAGGATCATATGTTTTTGGCACCGGTACGCGAACAGGTGGCCCGCGATGCCAGCTCCTCACTGGCGGTGATCGAACAGTGCGGCCATGTCTGCAATGTGGAGCAGCCGGAGCAGTTTAATCGTACTACCTTGGATTTTATTACTCGCCAAGTCGACGTTGCTAACCTGAAATAGCATTGCACTTGTATACATTATCACCGCATTCTCTATCAGCAGGCGCCGGCCGCAAGATAAATAAATTATTGGCAGGATAATTCCTGCCGTTTATCAATGTATCCTTAGATTAGTAGTAAGGATCCTTACCATATTTTTACTAAAGGCGAATGTTTTCGTTCAAAATAGTTATGTAGTCATTTTTTAATGAATGCAATTAATTCGTGCATTTTTTCGTCTAGATCAAATGTTGTACAGTCTTTTAAATTAATATCTTTAGATATGGCTTTAGCTATTTGCACTTTTTTATTGGCATAACTCAGAGCAATATTATTAATGTCAGAGTCTGTCAGTGGTATATCAGAGTCATCTTGATAACATTTAGCAATAGCCATGTCGAACGAATCAAATTTATCGAAAACGAAGTCTGATGGTTCTGTTGGTATCAATTTTATAATCTTGCGCTGTTCTCCTCTTCCAATATAACTTCTTTTAAATTCTTGGCGTGTTAAAACTGTAAAAAGTAGTTCTTTTGAAATGTAATTTTCAATTTCACGACCATCTGTAATCCAGATTTTGATATAGTCTTTTATAGAAGAGTGTAACCCAGCTTTGTGTTTATTGGCCGAATCCAATCTATCCAGCATCGAGTTTAGATATGCTTTAAAGGCATCGTTATCTCTACTTGATTTTGATGAACAATCAGAATCCGCTATCAAGTAAGCTTTTCTGCTAGTGCTTAAAATGTTTATAAAGTTGTTGTCAGGATCATCTAATGCAGTAAATGATGCTAGATTGGTGCCGCCAAAATATAAAAATGAATAATCCTTTCCTTCTTTTAAGGTCCCATGTGAAAATAATTCAATCCATTTTTTTATATAAATTCTATCGCTGGGGCCTTCAACCCATATCACGGTATTTGCTTGAAGTATTTGAGATGCTTTTACGCCTAGAGAGTCTAATGTTTCGTAATGTTTAACAACATTGTCATTAGGGGATATTAAGCTGGCACCATTAGCGTTCTTTAAAGTTCTATATACAGACCAGTTTTCATTGAGACAATCGATAAGAGAGGGGGAGTGTGTGGTAATAAAGAATCGATGATTAACCAACTCACTTTCAAATATTCTTACAAGTCTGACAACTGCTTCTGGATGCAAATTAGCTTCTGGCTCTTCCAAAAAAACATTAAGATAAGATTCTTTATTAATCCAGAGGTGCGAGAGAAGCATTACAATTTGAGATACACCGGTACCTAATTTATCTAGAGAGAATGATAACCCAGATTGAAATTCAAGGCATAAGTCGTCATCAATAATTTCAATGTTTGTTACAGATTCAGACAAAATGTCACTTAACCAAATTTTTATTTGTCTTTTGTAATTTGACCAATTTGATGGGGTTGCCTTGTCAGTTCTTAATCTATCTAGTTCACTAATAATTTGCGCACCATCAAAATAGTAACTCTGTTGATTTTTTGAATTGCGAGAGTGATGTCTGATGGGGTCAACAAAAACCAAAGATTTTAAAAACTTCTCCCAATAAAATTTGTTATCATTGAATCCTGGTGCTATATCAGTTGGGTCTCTCCATGTGGGGTGGGGGGATTTAATATCATGATAAATTAGATCATTTTCATTGAAAATAGATAATTCGTTGACTTTAATGTTAAGTATAGATGTGTCAGTATTTAGGTTGTGTTGACAATTAAGCATAACACGATGACTGTTTGTTTTGTATGAAACCTTATCCTCTTTAGTAAAAAAATTGTCCTTTGATAACGTTATTTGACACTCTACTTGATTTCTTCTCCAATGCCATGTCTGACTTTCATCAAGATTTGCTGTTACAATAATTCTTTTACCCGGTGGAAATTCACTATTATGTATGCTCTTTAAATAATTAAAGT
>NZ_QAJD01000067.1:0-1093 GCF_003061465.1 Aeromonas sp. HMWF017 | reverse complement strand
CCAGCTCCATCTTCTTGACCTGGTGAGCGATGTTCTTGCCTTCGGCCGCTTCACCCATGCCGTAACCCTTGATGGTCTTGGCCAGAATAACGGTCGGCTTGCCCTTGGTCTGGGTCGCCTTGTTGAATGCAGCGAACAGTTTGCGAGGATCGTGACCACCGCGGTTCAGAGCGAAGATCTCCTCGTCGGTCATGTCTTTGACCAGCGCGGCAGTTTCCGGATAACGGTTGAAGAAGTGCTCGCGGATGTAGCCACCGTCGCGGGACTTCATGGTCTGGTAGTCACCGTCCACGGTCTCGTTCATCAGCTGGATCAGCTTGCCGGAAGTGTCTTTCTTCAGCAGCTCATCCCACTTGCGACCCCAGATAACCTTGGTGACATCCCAACCGGCGCCAGCGAACAGGCCTTCCAGCTCGTTGATGACCTTGCCGTTACCGACAACCGGACCATCCAGACGCTGCAGGTTGCAGTTGACCACGAACACCAGGTTGTCGAGCTTTTCACGCACGGCAACGGTCAGGGCACCTTTGGCTTCCGGCTCGTCCATCTCGCCGTCACCCAGGAAGGCGTAAACGGTCTGCTCGGAGCAATCCTTGATGCCACGGTCGGTCAGGTACTTCAGGAAGCGAGCCTGATAGATGGCGGCGATGGGGCCCAGACCCATGGAGACGGTCGGGAACTGCCAGAAGTCCGGCATCAGTTTCGGGTGCGGATAGGAAGGGATACCCTTGCCGTCCACTTCCTGACGGAAGTTGTCCAGCTGCTCTTCGGTCAGACGACCTTCAGCAAAGGCGCGAGCATAGATGCCCGGGGAGATATGACCCTGGAAGTAAACCAGATCGCCACCATCCTTCTCGTTGCGAGCACGGAAGAAGTGGTTGAAGCAGACATCATAGATGGTCGCAGAAGAAGCGAAGGAAGACATGTGACCACCCAGGTCCAGGTCTTTCTTGGACGCGCGCAGCACGATCATCATGGCGTTCCAGCGGATGATGGCGCGAATGCGGCGTTCCATCTCCAGGTCACCCGGGTAGTCCGGCTCGTCGCTGGACGGGATGGTGTTGATGTAATCGCGATTTGCCTTGGCAGCCAC
>NZ_QAJD01000005.1:121623-132798 GCF_003061465.1 Aeromonas sp. HMWF017 | reverse complement strand
CCGCCTCTTCATTACCCAGCCCACCCTCTCCACCACTATCAAGACGCTGGAGGATGAGCTGGGGGTGACCCTGTTTGTGCGGCAGGCGCGCGGGGTGGAGGGGACCGAAGCGGCGCACCGGCTCTATCCCCGCGCCAAGCGGCTGATCGCCGACACCGACTCCCTCGCCCGCGAGTTTCGTGAAACCTCTCCCTGTCTGGAGGTGACGGTGGGAATTGAGGCGGATTTGGGGGATGGCGTGGTGGGGGCGCTGGTCAACGGGGCACTTGCCCACGAGGAGATCCTGCTGACCCTGGAGGAGGGCTGTTGTGGCGATGTGCGGCTGGGGTGCGAATCCCTGCGCTGTGGCGACGAGCTCTTTATCCCCCTGCTGGAGGAGGAGTTCGTACTGGTGCTGCCGCCGGATCACCCACTGGCAGGCAAGGGGGCGCTCGCCCCGGCGGTGCTGGCGGACGAGCCCTGGGTCACCTGCCCGCGTCACGACTCCCACCTGCGGCTGATCGCCATCCTCGGCAATCAGGCGCCCCTCTATCCACGGCGGGCGGGGTCGCTGCGACTGGCGGCGACTATGGTGGCCGCCGGGGCAGGGATCGGCTGGTTGCCCCATTCGCTTTGTCCGCCCGGTTGTGCAGTCGCCGAGCTGGCGGCCTCTTCCTTCAAGCGGCGGGTGGGGCTCTGCTACGCCCCCGATGCGTTACGCTCGGCGGCGGTGACCGCCCTGCTGGAGCAGGTGCGCGGGATGCAGCTCCCCGTCTGATGTCGGGATAAAAATGTCGGCATAAAAAAGGGCCATCCGGTGGGATGGCCCTGTTGAGGCAATGTTGTTGCGTGGCTAGAGCGACGCCCACCAGAGCCGCAGCAGCAAGCCCCACTTCGAACTCCAGCCGGTGGTGCTGCTCACCAGCGTCCCATCCTTGATGACGAGGAAAGTCGGGGTGACGCCCACCTGCCACTGGGCGGCCAGCGCTCCCGACTCGTCATTGTGGGTCGGGAAGGTGAGCCCCTTCTTGCTCATCCCCTTGCCTAACTGCTCGGAATTGCCGGAGCGCAGCGCCACCGTCAGCACGTTTTCCCCCTCCTGCCAGAGCTGTTGCACGGCCGGGGTGGTGAAACGGCACACCCCGCACCAGCTGGCCCAGTAGTAAACCAGCAGCGGCTTGCCCTGGCTCAGGGTGGCCAGATCCTTACTGGTGCCATCCTGCAGAGTGACGGGGGCGCTCATCGCCCCCTCTGGCAGGGTCGGGCTGCGCCACAGATCCAGCAGGGTCGAGATGACCAGCGCCATCAGCAGCAGCCAGAGCGCCTCCTTGCCCCAGCGTCGCCAGCGGGGTTGAGGGTTGGTAGTCATCCCTTACCCCTGCTTGGCCAGTTCGGCCTTCACCAGCTGCTCCAGCTCCTCATAGGGGATGGCGCCCGGTACCAGCTGGTTGCCGATAAGCGTCGCCGGTGTGCCCTGTACCCCCAGAATGGTGCCGATGCGCAGGCTGTTGCGCAGCTCCTCGGTCGCCTTGGCGGCTGGTTTGAGCGCGGTATTGCCGGTGGCGGCCAGCGCCTTGTTGATGTCCGCCTCGGTCAGCATCCCCTGCTTGCTCATCAGCTTGTCGTGCAGGGTGAGGAAGCGGGCGGGATCCTGTTGCCACAGGGTCAGGCTGTATTGGGCCGCCTTGGCGGAGGTCTGCCCCTTGAACGGCAGCAACTTGATCACCAGCCCCAGATCGTCCGGATAGGCCTTGAGCAGCTTGGTCAGCTGGGGATCGAACTGCTTGCAGTAGGGGCAGTTGTAGTCGGTGAACAGCACCAGCGTCAGCTTGGGGTTCTTGGCGCCGAGGCGCGGGCTGGTGGCGCTGTTGAACAGCACATCCTTGTTGCCCTTGATGAAGTTGCCAAGCTGCGCCTCCTGGGCTGCCGCGTTCTGCTTCTCCCAGGATTCGGCGGCCTCATCGAGGATCTTGGGGTTGGTGATCAGAGTCTCGCGGATCAGTTCCTTGATGCGCGTCTCCTGCTCCGGGGTGAAAGGGGCGGCGTGCAGGGCCGGAGCCAGCAGGGTTGCGGAAAGGGAGGCCAGCAGGGTCAGGGCGCTCAGAGTCGGTTTCATGATTACTCCTTAAAATCGGGTGGTGCCAGCCTGAAGCAGGCCAGCCTTGTGCAATGTGGTCAGCAGATCGTCCTTGTCGAGCAGGGGTGACAGCGTGACCCCCTGCGGCAACTCCGGGCCGTAGATCTGGTTGAAGGGGACGGCTACCGCACCCCGCTTACGCAGGAAGGCGGCGATGGTGTCGCTTGGTTTGCTCCAATCGCCGCGCAGGGCCACCACATCGGGGGCCGAGAGGGCCTGTTGTACCTCATCGCGCAGCAACACGTTGTATTTGTTGGCCTTGCAGGTGACGCACCAGTCGGCGGTGACATCGATAAAGACCCGCTTGTTCTGGGCCAGCGCATCTGTGATGGCGCGCTCAGAGAGCGGCTGCCAGACCACCTTGTCAACGCTGGCCGAGCCCTGCGCGCTAAAGGCACCGCTCAGCAGCAGGGGGCTGCCAATCAGGGCGGTAAGGGCGATCGCCAGCGTGAAGCCGCGGATGCCGTAACGCCAGATGATGCCAATCAGCAGTGCCAGCAGCATGGCAACCATCAGCCAGCCGGTGGCATAGCTGCCGAGATGGTTGTCGAGCAGGCTGGTGAGCCAGAGGCTGGAGCCCAGCATCATCAGGCCGAGCAGGATGCGCAGATGGTTCATCCAGCGCCCCGGTTTCGGCAGCCAGAGGGCGAGTTTTGGCAGGGCCGCCACCAGTAGCCAGGGCAGGCTCATGCCAATCCCCAATGCCGTGAAGATGAGCCACAGCTGGCCGAGCGGCGCCGCCAGCGCAAAGGCCACCGCGGTACCGAGGAAGGGGGCCGAGCAGGGGGTCGCCAGCAGAGTGGCAAAACTCCCCTGCAGGAAGTGACCGCCGAGGCCGTTGCCGCCGCTGGTGGCGAGGCGGGTGCTGAGGGCGCTGGGCAGGCGGATCTCGAACAGCCCCAGCAGGTTGGCGCAAAACAGTAAGGTCACCAGCACCATCAATCCGATAAAACCGGCGCTCTGAAACTGGATGCCCCAGCCGACGGCCCCTTGCGTAGCGCGTAGCAGGCTGCTCATAGCCGCCAGCACCCAGAAGGAGGCGATGATCCCGGCGCTGGCGGCGAGGAACTGTTTGCGCACCGCTCCCTGTTCACGCTCCTGATGTTGCAACACAGTTCCCAGCTTGAGCGCCAGCACCGGCAGCACGCAGGGCATCAGGTTGAGGATCAGGCCGCCGAGCAGCGCCGCCCCCAGCAACCAGAAGAGGGGCTGGCTCGGCGCTGGCAATACGAGCGCTTCGCCAATCGAGCCTTTGGTCTGCCAGGCCTGCTCGCCACTGGTGAGCAGCAGGCCGAGGGATTGGCCACGCAGATCCGGCGCATCTCCCTGCCAGCCATCGCTCACCGGTACCCGGGCGATCAGGGTGTTGCCCTCGACCTCAAGCGCCGGTTTGCCAAATTCGGCCCCCTCCAGAGCGTCGATAAAGAGCGCTGGTGATTGCCAGCCCTCTGCCCGCTCGGCGCGCAGTTGCAGCTGGTTGTGCTGATAGCCGAGTTCGATCCGGGTCTCGGCAGGCAGCGGTTGGGGCAGGTTGCTGATGGCCTTGGCCCAGACAAAGTCGAAACCGGCCGGGGCCTGCCCATCCACCGAGAGGGTGAAGGGGAAGTCGGTCAGGATGCAGATATTGCTGCAGGTGGAGAGGCGCAGAGTCCCCTTGAGCGGTTGCCCGGCGGGATAGTTGAGGCTGATAGGGAAGGTCACCTCCCCCTGATAACCCTGGGTGCTGAGCCCGGCTACCTCGAAGTGACGTGGCATCGGCCAGCGCCACTGAAAGGCACCGACCGGCTCATCCCACAGGATCTGGGGGGCAATGCCCCCTTCTCCCGGGCTGTGCCAGTAGGTTTTCCAGCCTGACTCCAGCTCGACATCGAGCAGGATGCGGGTCTGATCTGCCGTGCTGCGATCGGCCTGCAGCCGTACCCGGGCGTGATCATTCTGTGGGCTGGTGAGCCAGCCCGTGTCGCTGGCCAATCCCATGGATTGCCACAGCAGACCGCCCAGTAGCAGGGCCGCCTTGAAGAGATTCGACATCTTTTTGGTCTCGCAAAAAATTGAGTGACAGCTAACGAAAGAACGCAGCCGAACTCATTCCCGCCAGACGCAGAGGGTGAGGTGCAGACGCCGCTCGGGCGGCGAGATGACTCTGGGAGGGGGCAGTGGCGGTGTGTAGCGCCAAAGGGGGGCCAGCAGGGCGATCAGCACGGCCACGGCAAAGAAGAGCTGTTCGACGCAGAGCAGGGTGGCGGCGCTTAGCCACTTGCCGTTGAGCTGGCAGCTGGTGGGTTGCGGGCTGGCCGGTTTGGCATCCTCTTGATCCGTTGCCGAGCCTGGAACGGGCAGTGCCTGACAGCTGAGGGCGTGATCGAGCAGGGCAAGCCGGGCCAGCGGCTGGGCCGCACAATTGAGCACCAGCAGGCAGACCAGTAGCAGGAGATGTTTCGCTACCCGTTGTTGCAACATCATGTTCGCCCCGTCCATCAAGATGGGGCCATCCTAACGACCAATGACGGGTGGGGCAAGTCGGCGGCGTATTGATGAGCAGTACTGTGGGTGGCGCGACGGGGAGGGTGGTCGGTTCTGTTTGGCGAACGCTTGTTCGCTAAAAGGGGGATCAGTATACTGCGCCGAGTTAAAACTCGAGGTGTTCGATGCTCAAAATTGCCCGTGTGCTGCTGCTTGGTCTGCTGCTCATTTTCTGGTTCCTGTTCGGCCTGCTGCTCTGTCTGGTTCGTCCGCGCCATCCCAACAACGTCTATGTCTTCGCCCGCATGTATCACGCGGTCTGCCCGCTGATCGGGCTGCGAGTCAAGGTGACGGTGGCCGACGAGGTCAAATCGGTCGGCCCGGCGGTCTACGTCTGCAACCACCAGAGCAACTTCGACATCTTCACCGTGACCGGTGCTGTGCAGCCTGGCGTGGTGGCAGTGGGCAAAAAGAGCCTGCTCTGGTTGCCGCTGTTCGGCCTTATCTTCTGGCTCTCCGGCAACGTGCTGATCGACCGCTCCAACCGCTCCCGTGCCATCGGCACCATAGGTCAGGTGGTGGATCGCATCAAGAACCGCGGCACCTCCATCTGGATGTTCCCGGAAGGGACCCGCTCCCAGGGGCGTGGCCTGCTGCCGTTCAAGGCGGGCGCTTTCCACACTGCGGTACAGGCTGAAGTGCCCGTGGTGCCCATCGTCTGCTCCAGCTACTTCGGTCAGGTCGACCTCAATCGCTGGGACAACGGCGAAGTGCTGGTGGAAGTGATGGCGCCGGTCTGCAGCAAGGAGCACGGTGCCAGCGGCATTCGCGATCTCTCCGACACCTGCCGCGCCCGGATGGAGGCCAAGCTGACCGAACTGGACAGCAAGCTGGGCCACAGCCACGCCGTCTGACGGATATCGCAGGCGAATCGACAAGGGAGCCAGAGGCTCCCTTTTTTGTTGGTGAAAATCACCACCTGGTTGGCTATTTTCACCAATAAACCCTTCTTGAATTTCCTCAGTAAATTCCCATCTATATGTAAAACAACAATAATTTTTCTTGGCACGGCTCTTGTAATGCAATGGGAAGAGATAGCCATCCCATCAACAAGGAGCCAGACCATGAGCGTATTCAGCCGCCTGACCGACGTGATTAATGCCAACCTGCACAGCCTGCTCGACAAGAGTGAAGAGCCGGAGAAGATGCTGCGCCTGATGATCGAAGAGATGGAGCAGGTGCAGGTCGAGATGCGTACCCAGGCCGCCCGCGTGATCGCCGAACAGAAGCAGCTGGAGCGTCACCAGCAGGGGTTGCAGGCGCAGATCCTGGAGTGGTCGGCCAAGGCCGAGCTCGCCATCCAGAAGGGGCGTGAGGATCTGGCCCGCGCCGCCCTCACCGAGAAGCTGGCGGAGGTCAAAAAATGTGAACAGCTGGAGCAGGACAAGGCTCGGGTGGCCGAGGTGCTGGCCCAGCTCACCGCCGACAGCGAGCGGCTGGCAGCCAAGCTGACCGAGGCCCGCGAGAAGCAGAAACTGCTGACCCTGCGCGAGCAGACAGCCCACAGCCGCATTCGTGCCCGCGCCCAGGTGGACAACCAGCGCATGCATGAGCTGATGGCGCGTTTTGACGGTTTTCAGGGCCGGGTCGATCAGCTGGAAGCCCAGCTGGAGGCGGCCACCCTGGGGCAGAATCCCTCGCTGGAGGCCCAGTTCCGCGAGCTGGAGCTCAATGACGAGATCGAGCGTGAGCTGGCTCGCCTCAAAGGCCAGAAGGCGGAGGTGTAATCATGAGCCCCTGGCCCAAGGATCTGGTGCATCGCAAGCTGACCGGAGTCTGCGCCGGTATTGCCAGGCGGTTGGGGGTCTCCAGAGTCACGGTGCGGGTGGTGGCACTGCTCGCCCTGATCTTGATGCCGCCGCTGGCACTGGCCGCCTATCTGCTGGCGGTGCTGGTGATGCCGCCCCGTTATGAATTGAAGCGCTGGCTGGATTGACCGAAGGGTTGCCAAGCCGGCAGACAAGGTACTGATAAGGAGCAAGTTATGCTGGAATTTTTCATCTTGCTGGTGGTGCTGCTGGTCATGGCACTGACCGGTTTTACCCTGGTAGCCATGTTGCTGGTGAGCGGTCTGTTCGTGCTGCTTGGGGCGCTGGGCGGCATGCTTGCTCTGATCATCAAGCTGGCTCCCTGGTTGCTGCTGGTGCTGGCGGTTTGCTGGCTGATCAGCAACCGCAGCAAGCGTTCCAATACCTACCTCTGACCCGCCTGAGGTTGTGCAAGACGTTGTGTGATGCTCCCTGATTTCCCCTTTCCGGCCACTCATCGAGTGGCCTTTTTTTGCCTGCATCCCTTAAGGTCGGGTCGTTTCGGGTAACCACTGGGGGCTCCAGCTCTGCCAGAGTGCCGGGCTGTGGATCAGCTGCTCCTTGAAGGATTTCGGCTGCTGCTTGAGGCGATATTCGATGCGCAGGGCTGCCCCCTTCTCGCCGACTTCCTGTTGCCACGCCAGCGTCAGTGGCCCCTTGCCGCGCAGGGCGCGAGCGCCCTTGCCACTCTGATGCTGGCGCAGGCGGCGCAGCGGGTCCGTGCTAATCCCGGTATAGAGCAGGCCGGTGGCGGTGCGCACCATATAGACAGACCAGCGGGAAGGGGTGGATGGTTGCGGCGCTGGAGTGGTGGTCGCGGGTTCTCTCATTCAAATTCTCTGTGCCAAACTCAGAGGCAGCTCAAGGAGGTGCGATGAGAGTCTGGTTTTGGTTGTGGTTACTGTTGTCGGTCCCGGCTCTGGGGGAGACGATCCGTCTCTACGATTACCATCAGCATCCCCCCTTCAACACCGGAGTGGATGCAGGGCTGAGCCGCGAGCTGGTCAAGTATCTCAATGAAAAGCTGGGGGGTGAACCCAGAATCGAGCTCTGGCTGGTCAATCGCGCCCGACTGGCGCTGGAGATGGCGGATCCCGACTTTGACGGTCTGGTGGTCTGGGTCAATCCGGCCTGGGTGGGGGATCCCCATCGCGAGCGCTATCTCTGGACTTTCCCGGTGATGCGCGACACCAACGAGCTGGTCTCGAACATCGATAACCCAGTCACCTATCGCGGACCCGACTCCCTCAAGGGGTTGGTGTTTGGCGGGGTGGAGGGTTACCGCTATCAGGGGATCGATGATGCGGCTGGCCGCGGGGAGCTGGTACGTCAGGATGCCAAGAAGGTGAAGACCAACCTCGAGCTGCTGGTGCGCGGCCGCATCGATGTGACGCTGGTGAGTGGTTCATCGCTGGGCTTTTTCATCGACTCACAGCACTATCAGGGCAAGCTGTTTATCTCGCCCTTCCCCCAATCCAGCTATACCCGCCATATCCTGCTGCCCAAATCCCGTCCCGAGTTGCATGCCACCCTCAACGACATCGCCGAGCAGATGGACAGGGATCCCCGCTGGCACAAGGTGCTGGAGTCCTATCGCGGTACGCCCTGAGGGCGGCGCTTGAGCCGGTGCAGCGGCAACAGGCTCACCAGCAGACCAGCCCAGACGAAGGCGAAACCGACCGCCTTGATGGGGTCCGGCGCCTCACCAAACCAGTAGATGGCGAGCAGGAAAGCGAGGCTGGGCTCGATATATTGCAGCAGCCCCACCGTGCTCATCCGGGTTCTCGCCACTGCGTAGCAGAACAGCCCCACCGGTAGCAGGGTGGCGGGCGCACTGCCCATCAGCAGCAGCTTGTCAGCCAGATCTCCGTTCACGAATGCCCCTTCCCCGTGCCATGCCAGCGTGCCGATGATGATCAGCGCGACGGGCAGTTGCACCATGGCTTCCAGATAGAGGCTGGTGCCGGTGTCGTAGTGGATCTTCTTCTTGATAAGGCCGTAGCAGGCGAAGTTGGCCCCCATGATGAGGGAGAACCAGGGGAGCTGGCCGTAGCAGAACAGCATGTAGGCGAGCCCCGCCAGCGCCAGGGCGACCGCCAGATGCTTTTGCGGGGTGAGCCGCTCTTTGAGGAAGATGACGGCGAATACGATATTGAACAGCGGGGTCATAAAGAAGGCGAGGCTGGTGGTCAGCACTTGCCCGGTAGTGAGGCACCAGGTGAACATGCACCAGCTGATGGACATGACGGGGCCCGCCAGCAGAATGAGGCCGAGCTGGCGCGGCTCGCTGCGCAGTTGTGCCCAAGGTATCTGGTGGCCAAGCAGCAAAAACAGGGCCCCCAGCAGCACCACAGACCAGAGCACCCGGTGGGAGATCAGCTCCCACATGTTGACCTCGGGCATGAATTGATAATAGAGCGGCAGCATCCCCCACAGGATGAAGGAGAGGGTTGCGGTGCCGGTACCTAGCCAGTTTTTCATTATTGTCCGTTTATTAAATTAAACACTCATGGCGATAGTAGGGGGAGTGCCCTGTTTCCACAAGAGGGAAAACAGGGAAATGCTGGTACTATCAACGTCATGCAGCGAATCGATAAGTTGTTTGAGCAAATCAGGGCCTGCCGTCTGTGTGAGGCTCATCTGCCGCTGGGGCCTCGTCCGGTGATCCGCGGGGCCGAGAGTGCCCGCTTGCTGATCATCGGTCAGGCGCCCGGCACCCGGGTGCATGCCAGCGGTATCCCGTGGGATGACCCCTCCGGTGACCGGCTGCGCCAGTGGCTAGGGGTCGATAAGGCCACCTTCTACGACGAATCCCGCATCGCCATCATGCCGATGGGTCTCTGCTATCCCGGCAGGGGAAAATCCGGCGATCTGCCACCCAGACCCGAGTGCGCACCCACCTGGCACGACAAGGTGCTGATGCTGCTGCCCAATATCGAGCTGACCCTGCTGATCGGCCAATATTCACAAGCCTACTATCTGCGGGGGGCAGCCAAGGGATCGCTCACCGATACGGTGCGCAGCTGGGCCGACTATGGCCCCGGCTGGCTGCCGTTGCCGCATCCCTCCCCGCGCAACACCCTCTGGCTCAGGAAGAACCCCTGGTTCGAGCAGGAGATCGTCCCCCATCTGCAGCAAAGGGTCGCCCCGCTTCTGGGGAGACCCTGAGTATTAGAGCGCTGGCTCGGCCAGCGGTTTTGGTTTGCTGCGGGCCATGGCGATGAGCGGCAGGACGATGCAGATACAGCCCAGCAGCAGCGGCAGGCCCGGCTGCTCGTCAAACAGCCACACCCCGATGGCCACCGCCATCAGCAGACCGGTGTACTCCGCCGAGGCGATCTTGCTCGCCTCCGCCTTGCGATAGGCCACCACGCACAATCCCGCATAGACCATGATCAGCGCCGAGGAGCCAAAAGCGGGCCACCACATCTGCCACTGCCAGTTGCCCCCTTCCCACAATGCCAGCGCCAGAATGAAGGGCATGCTCAGCACGTTGGTGAAAAACAGGGTCTGGGCGATGGGCTGCTTGAGCGGGATCCGCTTGATCAGCAGATTGTTGAGCGCCATCGACAGCGCCACCCCAAGCGCCGCCAGCGCGGCCCAGTTCACCTCGGTCGGGCGCAGCACGATCAATACCCCGATAAACCCGATAACCGCGGTCAGCACCTTCTGGCGCGAGATCGCTTCCCCCGCCATCCACACTGCCAGCGGTACCATCATCAGGGGGGCGGCATAGAAGAGGGCATTGGCAGTGGCGAGCGGCAAGCGGGTGAGGGCCACCACCATCAGGCAGACGCCGACCGCCCAGATATGAGCCCGCAGCAGGTGCCACTTGATGGCCACCGGCGGGTTGCGGCGCCATGACCAGAGCAGCCAGGGCATCAGCAGAATGGCGGCCGAGAGCTGGCGGAAAAAGACAAACTGGAAGATGGGCTGATCCGGCTCCAGCACCTTGACCAGCGCATCGGAAAAAACCGCCACCATATTGCCCAGCACCAGATAAAGGATGCCGATCCCTACTGCATTCATACCACCTCCCACTTCAGATGAGCGGAGGGTAGCGTGCCGGTTGATATCCAGTAAAATGATAAAAAATGACCACTCATGAGATATTTAGATAATGAAGCTTCCTCCTCTGCGTGCGGTGCAATATTTCGAGGTAGTGGCCCGGCTGCTCAGCTTCTCCCGTGCCGCCCTTGAATTGAACGTCAGCCAGAGTGCGGTCAGCCACCAGATCCGCCTGCTGGAGGATTTTCTGGGTGAGCGCTTGCTGCTGCGTCAGGGTCGGCTGCTCTCGCTGACGCCGCAGGGGGAGAGCTACTTCGAAGGGATTGCCGCCGGGCTCAGCCAGATTGCCCAAAGCAGCGAACAGTTGCGCGGGGGCGGCGAGATGCGAGTCCGGCTCGCGGTCTACAGCTCGTTTGCGGTGAAGTGGCTAATCCCGCGGTTGGCCGGATTGCGCCAGCTCTACCCCGAGCTTGATTTGAGTCTGGAGATGGTGGCGGAGGATCCCGAGCTATCTGATCGGGTGGCAGACTGCTTTATCACTGTGTCACCCCACGGGCGGGGCTACTGCCACGATCTTATTTATCAGGAGCGGCTCTTTCCGGTCTGCAGTCGCCGCCTGTTGCAGCAGATCTGCGGGGAGTGGCCCGAGGCCATTTGGCAGCTGCCGCTGCTCTCGGTGCAGTCCATTTACAAGGCGCGGGGGGAGGATTGGCAGCGCTG
>NZ_QAJD01000005.1:83866-121613 GCF_003061465.1 Aeromonas sp. HMWF017 | reverse complement strand
GGTGATTCCGGACGAGGCGCGAATGCACCACTTCAGCCATGTGCTGCTGGCGATGGAGGCGGCGGCCTGGGATCAGGGGGTTGCGTTCGTGAATGATTACATGCTGCGCCCCGATGATCCCCAGCTGGTGGCCTTGCCGGTACACCAGCTGGAGACGGGGGATGCCTTCTACTTTACCTGCAAGCGCTCGCGGGCCCATGAGCCCGCCATCAGCCGATTGCGCCAGTGGCTGATGATGGAGACACGCCAGAGCATGCCGCTCTAGCTTGTTTCGTTACGCTCTCTTGAACTGGCTCAGCACAAATAGGCTGGTGGCGCAGACGACGACCGAAGGCCCTGCCGGAGTATCTTGATACCAGGAGAGGGTCAATCCACCCAGCACGGCGAGGCAGCCGATCAGCGCGGCAAAGCCGGCCATCTGCTCCGGTGTCTGGCTAAAGCGACGGGCGGTGGCGGCGGGAATGATCAGCAGGGAGGTGATGATCAGCGCCCCGACAAACTTCATCGCCACGGCGATCACCAGCCCGATCAGCAGCATCAATACGCAGCGCAGCACATCGACCCGGATCCCCTCTACCCGTGCCAGCTCTTCCGAGATGGTCATGGAGAGCAGGGGATCCCACAGTCGCCACAGGGTGAGCAGTACTAGCGCGCCACCGCCGTAGATCCAGAGCAGATCCATCGGTTGTACCGAGAGCAGGTCGCCGAACAGGTAGGCCATCAGATCCACCCGCACGTTATCCATAAAACTCAAGGTAACCAGACCGAGTGACAGGGCGCTGTGGGCCAGAATGCCGAGCAGGGTATCGGTCGCCACCTGCTGGTTGCGACTCATGATCACCAGCAGCATCGCCATGGCGAGGCAGCAGACCACTACCGCCAGAGTGAGATCGACCTGCAGCAGGATGCCCAGCGCGATGCCGAACAGGCAGGCGTGGGAGAGGGTGTCGCCAAAGTAGGCCATCTTGCGCCATACCACGAAGCTGCCGAGGGGGCCGGCCAGCAGGGCGATGCCGAGACCGGCCGCGAGGGCGTATAACAGAAAGCTGTCCACTTGAATGTCCTGTTGCTTGCGCTATTTGCTGTGAGCGTTGTTGCGAGAGGGCAGGCGGATGACGGGAGCCTGCGGTTCATGATGATGGTGTTCGCCGTCGCAGTGGTGATGGTGGGTATAGACCGCCAGCACCTCCTGCTCCGGTCGTCCGAACAGGCGGGCAAATTCGGGGTGGCGGGCCACGCTTTCCGGCTCGCCATGACAGCAGACGTGGCGATTGAGGCAGATCACCTCGTGGGTGCTGGCCATCACCAGATGTAGGTCGTGGGATACCATCAGCACGGCGCAATTGAACTCGGCGGCGAGCTGACCGATGAGGGCGTAGAGCTCGATCTGGCCGGTGATATCAACCCCTTGCACCGGTTCGTCCAGCACCAGCAGCTCGGGCTTGACCAGCAGGGCGCGAGCCAGCAGCACGCGCTGCATCTCACCACCCGAGAGCTTCTGCATCCGGTTTTCCAGCAATCCCTCTGCGCCCACCCGGGTCAGTGCCTCCTCGATGGAGAGGCGGCTGTTTTTGCCCAGTTGCAGGAAGCGGCGCACCGTCAGCGGCAGGGTGGGATCCAGATAGAGGCGCTGTGGCACATAGCCGACTCTCAGGTCGTGGCTGCGGGTGATCTTGCCCGAATCAGGTGTGAGCAGACCCAGCACCAGCTTGCTCAGGGTGCTCTTGCCCGCCCCGTTGGGGCCGACTAGCGTGGTGATTTTGCCTTTATTGAGGGTAAAGGAGACCTTGTCGAGCACAGAGCGTCCATCAAACGAGAGAGAGACCTCTTTCAGCTCTACCAGTTGGCTCATGACAACTCCGGGGTTTACAGCCAGTGAGAGTTATAATATAACAAAAAAGCAGCTGTTATATTATCACATACTCACCCCCTGACGAGATTCACCAATGAGAATTATTGCGCTTTTCACTGCCCTGCTGGCGGTGAGTTTGCCTGTTCGTGCCATTGAGGTACTGACCACCATCAAGCCCCTTGGCGTCATTGCCGCGGCGATCACTGACGGGGTGAGCGAGCCCAAGGTATTGCTGCCGACCGGTGCCTCTCCCCACGATTTCTCCCTGCGTCCGTCCGATATTCGCAGCATCAACAGTGCCGATCTGGTGGTGTGGGTTGGCCCCGAGCTGGAAGGTTTTATGGCCAAGCCGCTGGCCAACCATCCCCATGCTCTGGCCCTGACTCAGGTTGAGGGGATGCCGCTGTTCAACTACGCGACTCAGGATAGTCACGATTCCCATGACCATGATGATCACGATCATGCCGCCCACGAGCACGGTGACCATGATGAAGGGCATGAGGGACACCATCACGAAGGGGTCGATCCCCATATCTGGCTTGGCCCAACGCAGGCCAAAGTGATTGCCAAGGCGATCGCAAGTGAATTGGGCAAGCTGGATCCGGCCAATCAGGCTCGCTATGACGCCAACCTCGCGGCATTTGATGCCAAGGTAGATGCCAAGGACAAGGTGATTGCTGGTCAGATGAAGGCAGTGAATGAGAAGGGGTACTTTGTCTTCCACGAGGCGTATGGCTACTGGGAGCGCCATTACGGCATGAGTTCAAAAGGTCACTTTACCGTGAGCCCTGAGCGTCGCCCGGGCGCCAAGACGCTAGTGGATATCCGCAAGGCACTGGAAGAGAAGCAGGCGAGCTGCATTTATGCCGAGCCGCAATTCTCACCGGCTGTGATCGAATCGGTGGCACGCAATACCGGTGCCAAGGTGCTGTTGCTGGATGAGGTGGGTGAACAGGTGCCGCTTGGCCCGGATGGTTATCCCCAATTCATGCAACAACTGGCAGACGCATTTGCACAGTGTCGCTGATCGCCTGCTGAGCCTCTCATCCGGAGGGACTATACTGACCTCCAGCATCTGACATGGAGTGTCCGGTATGAAATGGTTGTTGATCCAGGCTTGCACGTTGGCGCTATGTTGCGCCAACGTGCAGGCTTCGCGTCTTTCCGAATATATTGCCAGTCCGGACCTGCGGGCCAAGCTGCAGGAAGTGTATGGTGGCCGCGCCATTCAACGGGCCGAGGCATTCTCTCGCCTGCTCACCCCCAGAGCGGGTACAACCGACCAGCAGAAGATCGAGCTGGTGAACAACTACTTCAACAATCTGACCTATAGCGAGGATCCCAAGCTGTGGGGAGATGAGGATTACTGGGCCAATCCGCTGGAGTTCATCGGCGCCCGGGGTGGGGATTGCGAGGATTACAGCATCTCCAAGTACTACACCCTGATGGAGCTGGGGGTGGATGAGAAGAAGCTGCGGCTGGCCTACGTCAAGGCGGTGCGTTACAACCAATTCCACATGGTGACGCTCTACTTCCCGACGCCCAAGGCTGATCCACTGGTGCTCGACAACATCAACAGCCGGATCCTGCCAGGCAGCAAGCGTACCGACCTCATTCCCGTTTACAGTTTCGATGCCAAAAGCATCTGGATCATGAAGTCACGGCGGGAAGGGACGCTGGCGGGGAGTGCCGATCGGTTGGCGCAGTGGACATCGATGAAGACCCGTTTCTCCAGCGAGCAACTGCGCTCTCCTCGTCGTCAGTTATAGCTTGCCCGCCGCCTTCAACTCATCGAAATATTTCGCCGCGCCCGGATGCTGTTCAATACTCAGCACCGGGCCGGTTTTATTGCGTGCCCGGTGAAACATATTGGCGTAGCCATAAGTCTGCTCATTGAACTTGGTCTGCTGGGTCAGCATGGCCTTGGTCAGACGATAGACAGACTCTTCCGGCATGGTGGCATTGGTAACCAGGGTGGCGGCAATGGCAAAGGTGGGAGTTGCCTTCAGATTGCCGGGGTAGATACGAGCGGGCACCTGACTACGTTGGTAATATTTGACCCCTTTGAGTAGCTGATCACGGGTGGCCCCATCGATGGGGAGGAAACTGACCGCGCAGCGTTTGGCGGTGTCGAGCACAATCCGGTTAGGATGCCCCATCACCAGTGCAAATGCGTCGATCTGCTTGCTGCAGAGCGCATCCGGCAGGTTGGCCATGCTCTTCAGATCGAGATCCTGCTCTTTCGCTCCCAAGATGTTGAACAGGGTCAGCGCCGTTTGGCGGGTTCCCGAGTTCTTCAACCCCATGTCGATGGGGGCGAGCTTGAGCTGCTCCAGTGATGTGATATCGCCGTCGGCACGGATCACTATGGTGAATGGCTCGGCATGGGTGGCAAACAGGGCGCGCAGCTCAGGTTGCGGCTGGGTGGTAAAAGGGCCCAAGCCCCGGCTTGCCTGATATAGCCAGTCTGACTGCACCATGGCGTAGGAGGTCTCGCCACTCTTCAGCCGCTTCAGGTTTTCTATTGAACCCGATGAGCTCTGCAATGTGCACGCAAGTTGCTCATCGACCTCATGGGCCAGACGGCAAAACTCTTTGGTTATCTGGTGATAAATCCCCTGCTCACCCCCGGTGGTGATAGTGACGGTTTCAGCCATCAGGCCGGGTTGCCACAGCAGGGGCAACAGCATGGCGAGCTTCTTCATGATTGCGCCTCCTTGGCATAACCATCGATACCCCAGGTCCGCAGTTTGTCGATGTCGCGACACTCTCCCGATTCTGCCAGCAGGGTATAACCGGCGGCATGCATGGTTTGGGAGAGCAGATTCCAGTAGAGCGGCGCATCGGTCAGCTGACAGCTGATAAAGATGGGATTGAGCGGGTCAAGTTGATTGAAGGTATCCGCATTGAGGGGAATGGCGCTGAAAGCGAGCTCACACCCCTGTTCCTGCAACGCAGCCAATGTGGCTTGGCCGTGGGCGGGAAAGGTGACCACATCCCAGCGCCAATCCAGTGTTTTGCCGCGGCCCTGGCTTAGCAGAGGGGCGATCTCGGACCATTGCGGGTGATTGAGCAGGGAGAGGGGCAGCAAGACCCCTTCTATATGAGAGTGCTGCCACTGTTGCAGGGTGCTCTGGATGGTTGCGAGATCGCTGTCGGCACCGAGGGGCTGACTGGGCAAGAAACGCTGATAGAGCGCGATCTCCCCTTGTGTGGAGACAAATTTTTGCAGTTGCCCGCCTTCCGGCAATGGGCTCACTCCTTGCAGCGGCTGTGGGGTCGTCAGTGGCAGCTGTTTTCCCAGCTGGGTGATTTTGAGTCGTTGTTGCAGCAGATCCCGTTTGCGTTCGGAAACCAATTGGTTGATGGAAAGTGCCACTTCTTTGAGGTCTTGCAACCAGGGAGTGGGCAGGGTGCTGTTGAACTGGTGTTTGCGGATACGGATCAGCTGCAGGTTGATCTGCTCCAGGGGCTGCAGCAGGCGTTTGCACACCAGGGAGATGATCAGGGTAAATACGATGAGGCCCGCCAGCAGCGCCAGACCGGTGCGACTGATGGCATTCCACAGATGCTGATAGGCGTAGCCGCTATGTCCTTCAAGGGTCAGAGTGCCCAGCATGCGCCAGCCATCGGTCAACTCTTGCTCAATTTTGACGGGGGGCATGCCGATAACCGAGGGAAGCCAGCCGGGGACATTTTGTTGGGTAGAGTGGAATGCCTTCTGAAACAGTACCTGACCATCCGGATCCACCAGAATGACCGAGCTGACGAAACCGCCATCAAACATGGCATTAACGATGGTCTCGGCCAGTACATTGTCGTCATTGAGCAGGGTTCCTTGCAGCACCAGCCCGAGAGCGGTGATGGCGGTTTCCAGGTTGGCTGACATCTGGTCGAGGATGGATTGGCGGACCGTCGTGACTTCCAGTGCAAACAGCAGCGCTGCACCGATCAGGAACAGGACGACAATTATTCTTATTAACAGTTTCGCTAACGACATATCCACTCCATGGAAAAGTTATCGCAACATTTCAGGTTTCTATTCAGTATCGAATCCGACCCGGTTCTTAAAAATAGGAAAAAATGGTTAAAAAAGACGATCATTTCTGCCCATCCGGGCGGGTTATGCATAAAATGTGAGGTTCATGCAGATTGTGATGAACTATTTGTAACTATTTGTGTCCAACAAACAGTTTTATACGGTTTTGTCACAACTGACATCGCAACTCACACTCTTTAGATCTAAATACAGGATAGCGGATGAAACGTCTCCGTCCCTTGGTAGTACAGGCTGCCAATTGGGAACCACCGGTTCCCCGCAAACACTTTTACGCCATGCTGATGCTGACGGCCATGACCCTGTCAGCAGTGGCATTATTGCCAGCTCCGGGTGACATCCTCGAGCGGCCGCTGCGTCTTGAGTTGCCCATTGATACCGCAGGTACGGCAACCAACGAAAACAACACCGACTTTAACGAAATTCCCGATCACGAACTGGTTGATCAGAGTGCGCCGGATGACGACATCCCGGTTGACACCACTCCCCAGTGGCAGGATTACCGGGTCCGCAACGGCGAAAACCTGACCGCCATTTTTAACAATCTCGGTCTCTCCACCACCACCCTCTACAAGGTGCTGGACGCCGATAACAAGAATTATCTGGCGCGCCTCAAGCCGGGCCAGAATATCGAGCTGCTGATCGATCAGGACAACATCCTGCAGCAACTCAAAATCCGCCTGAACATCAAGCAGACGCTGGTGATGGCGCGCAGCGATGATGCCTATACCGCCTCGATGATCAATGAGAAGGTCGAGTGGCAACCGCAGCGTTACAACGGCGTGATCAACGGCAGCTTCTATGTCAGTGCCCGCAATGCGGGGATTCCGGCCAACCATATCCAGAAAATTGCCAACCTGTTCCAGTGGCGAATGAATTTCGCCAAGGATCTGCAGAAGGGCGACAAGTTCAAAGTGCTGGTACGCCAGGAGACGGTGGAAGGCAAGAGCACTGGCAACAGCCAGCTGCTGGGTGTGGAAGTGACCAGCCAGGGCAAGACGGTGTCGGCCTGGCTCTCCGATGACGGCAACTATTACGACGGTCAGGGCAACAGTCTGGAGCGCGGATTCCGCCGCTACCCGACCCATAGCCGCTATCGGATCAGCTCCAATTTCAACCCGGCGCGCAAACATCCGGTAACCGGTATGGTGCGTCCTCACGAGGGCACCGACTTCGCAGTGCCGGTGGGCACGCCAGTGCTGGCGACCGGTGATGGTATCGTCCAGAAGGCAACCAGCCACCCGCTGGCGGGCACTTATATCGTCATCAAGCATGGCCGTACTCTCTCTACCCGTTATCTGCACCTGAGCAAGCTGCTGGTCAAAACCGGTCAGCGAGTGAAGATGGGCGACAAGATCGGCCTCTCCGGCAACACAGGTCGCTCGACCGGTGCTCACCTGCACTACGAGCTGCGGATCAACAACCGCCCAGTCAATGCCATGACCGCCAAGCTGCCGATGGCTGAACCCCTGAGCGGCAAGGAGCGTCGTCAGTTCCTTGCCAAGGTGAAGAGCTATCGCAAAGAGCTGGCCGCGGGTTGATTCCTGTCGTCACAGCCTGAAATGAAAGGCCCCGCCAGATTGGCGGGGCCTTTTTACATGCGCCGTGAGGGTTAGTAACCCTTGTCGAAGTCGATTTTGCCATCCAGTGGCTGGCCATCGATAAAGCGGATGTAGTTGCGCACAAAGATCTGGGCTACATCATCCGGGAAGCTGTAGGCGCTGTTGTGGGGGGTGACGATGAGGTTGGGTTGGCCCCAGAGTGGACTGTCGGCGGGCAGCGGCTCCTGCTCGAACACATCCAGCACTGCCATCGCCAGCTTGCCGGTACGCAGTGCGGTGAGCAGATCGCCAGAGTGCACGGCGCTGCCACGACCGACGTTGAACAGGATGGCGCTCGGTTTGCAGTGTTCGAAGCGGGCGGCATTGAACAGATGACGGGTATCGCGGGTGGCTGGCAGCACGCTGACGATGACATCGGCCTGCGCCAGCATCTTGTTGAGCGCAGGTAGTTGATAAACCTGATCAAACCCGGCTCGCTCCCGACCGCTGCGGCTGATGCCCAGCACCTTCATGCCAAAATGTTTGCCGGTGTGGGCGATATGCTGGCCAATACTGCCGGTCCCCAGGATCAGCATGGTGCGCCCCTTGAGGCCCTGATAGGGATGGCTTTGCCACAGTCGCTGTTTCTGCTGCTCCCGATAAAGGGGAATTTGGCGCATCAGGCTGAGCAGATGACCAAAGACATACTCGCTCATCAGCGGGCCGAAGATACCGCGTACATTGGTGAGTTGATAATCACGGCGACTGTCAGGGTCGAGCAGCACATCGACTCCCGCATAGGTGGACTGGAACCAGCTCAGCTTGTTGGCTTTGGGCAGCAGCGGTTTGGCGCGGGCCGGTTCGGCCATCAGAATATGGGCTTCGCCGATCAGCTTCTCGGCATCGCTCTGGTTATCGGCGCGCAGAATGCGCAGATGGGGGAGGTTGGCGGCCTTGAGCAGCCGTTCGTAGTGAGCATTATCCTGGCTGAGCAAAAGAAGGGTACGTTGGCTCATACTCTTGTTCCTTATCAGAATTTGCGGCGCAACAAGATGCCGCTCTCGACCCATCTTACCTTACTTCATATCGCAACATAGCCAACCAGGGCGCTTTTTCGTTTTCGCCGCGCGCCTCGTGGGCTACAATCTGCCCCACATTTTGCAAAGGATCCGACTCCAGTGTTTGGTGACAAGTTTTATAAGCGACTGGCCGAGCTACAGCCTTGGCAACAGACCGTCTACACCCTGGCGCTGGCAGAGCGCATGTACCCCAACTATGCCCTGTTCTGTCAGGCCTCCGGCTTTGGCAATGCTGGTGCTTTCCGGCATGCGCTGGATCAGATGTGGGTCTACCTCACCGTCAAGGGATCCCGGGTCAATCTGGGTGCCATTCTCGAAGAGTTCGAGTCTCACATTCCGGATCCCCGCAAGTTTGAATCCTACGGTGCCTATCCCGCGCTGGATGCCTGTGTTGCGCTGGGCTGCGCCTATAACTCGGTGATCTGCCGGGTTGGTGAAGAGGCCAACGATGCCAGCCATGCGTCAGTCGGTACCGTGGCCGGTTTTATCGAGCTGCTGGAAGAGCGGGATCTGACCGAAGAAGAGCTCTACGAGCACGAGTACATGGAAGCCGAACTGGAGTTCCAGGTTGAACTGCTCAAGCGGGTTGCCCATGAGCGCGACAGCGATCGAATCCTGGCCATCAGAGCATTCGCCTCTCAGGATGGCGTCTCCAATATCGGGATCAGCCTGGAAGAGTAATTCTCTGCGGCCCCTGATCGAAAAAAGCTCCCGTTCGGGAGCTTTTTTTATGCCTGAAATTGTTCAGCAGCTTATGCCTGCTCTTCGGTGAGGGGTCTGACGCTCAGCACCGGGGCGGCATCGATTTCGTCTGCATTCATCATGGATGAGATGCGTTGCAGGGAGGAGAGCAGCAGGGTCTGCTCCCAGATTTCAAGGGATTGAAAACGTTGGATAAAGCGCTCTTGCAGCGGGGTGGGAGCTTGGGCCAGCAGGGCGCGGCCTGCGTCAGTCAGTGTCGCGTGAACCTTGCGCTTGTCGGTATTGCTGCGAACGCGCTGCACCAGTTGACGGCTCTCCAATCGGTCCATGATGGTGGTGGCGGTGGCCTGGCTCATGTTGGTGTGATCGGCCAGCTGACGCATGGAGATCTGTCCCAGCTCGTCGATCCCTTTGAGCAGCAAGAGTTGCGGAGAAGTTAGCCCGGCTTCTTTGATCAAGCGCCTGGAGTGCATGTCGATGGCACGAATAATCTGGCGCAGGGCGACCAGCACTTCATCATGTTTTTCCATGGGGTGTGCGTCATTGGAAGGCTATGGAGAGGCGCAAAATTTTCCGCCTAATTCGTCACAAGGTCAATATGGTTTTTGTTGTAATAATTTCTGCTCTAACTAATTTTGTGTTAGGTTGACGGGCATTTCACGGAATTCACCCTGACATTTGAGGAGCGAAATGATGAATGACGAGCTGGATATCAAGTCTCTGGTGGCCGAGTTACGTGTGGTCAGAGTGCGCTATGAACTGCCGGATACCTCGGCTTTTGTGCGCTATCAGCCTGCCTATGATGAAGACCCCAACAACCTCAAGGTACACCACTATGATGGTGAGTTACCCCTCTCTTGCAGTGAGACAGGTACTTTCAACCTAAAGGAGTTGGTGAATGAATTGCGCTACGCCTATGTGCTGGTGCACCTCTTTCCTGACGAAAGTGCCATGAACTTCTATCTGACCGGCCTCGATACCGGCCTGGCCCAGCTGGAGTTCATCGGTGGCTCTTACGACTTCAATCGCCTCTGGATCACCAGCGGTATCTCCAATCTGGGCGTCCCCATGGCGATCTTCCTTGGCAAGCGTCACGCCGTGAATGGCCAGCCCTCGGTTTCGCTGGTGGATCACCGCGAACAAGCAGCTGGCAAGATGGTCTATCGCGCCATCGGCGGTGCCGGTGATCATGTAGGCGAAGACTTTTTCAACAACGACTAAGGAGGCTGGATGCGAGCAAGCAAAGGGCTATTGAAAGGCCTCAACCCGACCATGGCCATGACGGCCCTCACCGTGATCACCCTGTTTTTGCTGTTTGGCGTATTTGTTCCCGATACCGCGGCCGCCTGGTTTGTCGGTGCCAAGGATCAGATCATTGCCGGGTTCAAGTGGTACTACATTCTGGTCGTTGCCCTGTTCCTGTTCTTCGCTGTCTACCTGATGTTCAGCCGTTTTGGCAGCATCCGACTGGGTGACGACGACCAGGTACCGGAGTTCGGCTACTTCGCCTGGTTCTCCATGCTTTTTAGCGCGGGCATGGGTATCGGTCTGGTGTTCTGGAGCATCGCCGAGCCGATGAACCATCTGCAGGGCAATCCATTCATTACCGAAGGGATGACCCCGGAAGCGGCCCAGATCGCCATGCGTCTCACCTTTTTCCACTGGGGTCTGCACCCCTGGGCTATCTATGTGATCGTCGGCCTGTCGCTGGCCTTCTTCAGTTATCGCCGCAAGTTGCCGCTGGCTATTCGTTCTGTGCTTTACCCGATTCTTGGCGAGCGGATCTACGGCTTCTGGGGCCATGCGGCCGATGTGCTGGCAGTGTTTGGCACCGTGTTCGGGGTGGCAACCTCCCTCGGGCTGGGGGTCTCCCAGATGAATACCGGCCTCAACCAGATGTTCGGCATGGCAGTGTCGCAGTCCAACCAGCTCTGGCTGATTGGTGGCATCAGCCTGATCGCCACCCTGTCGGCAGTCTCCGGGGTCGGGCGCGGGGTGAAGATCCTCTCCGAGCTCAATATCTGGCTGAGCGTGTTCGTACTCGCTCTCTTTCTGGTGCTGGGGCCGACCACCTATATCCTCAACGCCTATGTACAGAACATCGGTGATTACCTGCAGAACATCGTCAAACTGAGCTTCTGGACCAACACCGAGGCCAACGGCACTTCGGCCTGGCAGTCGAGCTGGACGGCGTTTTACTGGGGCTGGTGGATTGCCTGGGCGCCGTTTGTCGGCATGTTTATCGCCCGCATCTCCAAGGGGCGTACCATCCGTGAGTTTGTGCTCGGCGTGCTGCTGGTGCCCTCGCTGCTTGGCATGTTCTGGCTCACCGTGTTTGGCGGCACGGCGATGAATCTTGAGCTGTTTGGTGGTGGCGGCGTGGTCGCTGCGGTCAATCAGGATGTGACGCTGGCGCTCTACAAGACGGTCGAGCTGCTGCACTGGGATACCTTCGGCTGGATCGCCAAGGCCGTGCTGACCCTGCTCATCTGCACCTACTTCATCACCTCCAGTGACTCGGGCACGCTGGTCATCACCACCCTGCTCTCCATCGGAGATCAGGAGCCGCCGGTGCTGCACCGCGCCATCTGGGGGCTGGGACAGGGGCTGGTTGCCGCCATCCTGCTGGTCTCCGGCGGCCTGGCAGCCTTGCAGGCGGCCAGCATCATAGCGGCACTGCCCTTCTCGGTGATCATGCTGGCGATGTGCTATTCGCTGATGCTGGGGCTCAAGCAGGAGAGCCAGCGCCAGTTCGAGTATCGCCAGAACCTCAAGCGCCACGATGGCTCATCCCATATGAGCCTGATGGAGCGAATTGGTCCGGCATAACGGCACCAGCAGGGGTTAGCGCCTCTCATATATAAATCTGGATGCAAAACGGCCGCCCTGGCGATGCTCTCCTTGCGGAGCTCATCATCAGGGCGGCCGTCTGTTATGGGGCCTAAGTTACTCTTCGATAAAGGTCCACTCATCCTTGATGCGGCTGATGGCGTCGGTGCGCTTTTTGGCGAGCTGCTCCTTGATCTCTTCCCCTTTGAAACCGGCCGCTACTATCTCTTTCACCGGCACCGCCTGGGCAGCAGCCAGCGCCTCGGCCACATAGTCCGGCTCGGCATAGACCCGCTCCTCGAAACCGGTGCGGCCGTGGAAGTCGGCGCGGCAGGCATCCAGCAGCTGGGCAAAGCGCTCGGGGCGGCGCCAGGCATCTGCCTTGTCGAACACCTTGAGCAGGGTGGCGGGCTTGAGTTCAAAGGCGATGTGGATGTGGGTGTGCAGATCGCTCACCAGCAGCGCCAGATCCCGGCACTCGTTGGGTACCCGGAACCGCTCGCACAGGGCGCGGATCAGCGGCAGCCCCTTCTGGCCGTGACCGTGATGGCTTGGCCAGAACTCTTTGGGGGTGATCCCCTTGCCAAGGTCGTGGCAGAGGGCGGCAAAGCGGACGGTCAATTCCGGGGAGATCCGGCACGCCTGCTCCAGCACCATCAGAGTGTGGATGCCGGTGTCGATCTCCGGGTGCCACTTGGCCGGGGCGGGGACGCCAAACAGGGCATCAATTTCGGGGAAGAGCGCCTTGAGGGCGCCGCACTGGCGCAGCACCTCGATAAAGATCTGCGGGGTCGGCCCCAGCAGCACTTTTTCCAGCTCCTTCCAGACCCGCTCCGGGGTGAGGTGGGCCAGCTCGCCGGCGGCCGTCATCTCGCTCATCAGGGTGAGGGTCTCTGGCGCAATGGCAAAACCCTGGGCATGGAAGCGCGCGGCGAAGCGGGCGACCCGCAGGATGCGCAGCGGGTCTTCGGCAAAGGCGGGGGAGACGTGGCGCAGCAGCCGTTTTTGCAAATCCTCGATGCCACCGTAGGGATCATGGAGCTGGCCCTGATCATCTTCGGCGATGGCGTTGATGGTGAGGTCCCGGCGCAGCAGATCCTGCTCCAGGGTCACATCGGGGGCGGCGTGGCAGACAAAGCCGGTGTAGCCCTGACCCTGTTTGCGTTCGGTACGGGCGAGGGCATACTCCTGCTGGGTTTTGGGGTGAAGAAACACGGGGAAGTCGCGACCGACCTGGGTAAAGCCCAGCGCCAGCATCTGCTCCACGGTGGCGCCGACCACCAGATAATCCCTGTCGCCCTGCGGCAATCCCAGCAGGCGATCCCGCACTGCGCCCCCAACCAGATAAGTCTGCAAACCGTCTCTCCCGTCATCAATCGTGGGGCCGAGTATATCGTCTTTGTTACCGCTTTGCTGCCTGACCACCACCTGGCCGCAGCGCCAGTCAGCGCGGCTTTGACTTGGGCGTGACGAGGCCTTACGCTGCCGCACCAGACAGCTGGCGCTGTGCTGCGGGATGACTTTATGCCCGTGCAGGCCAGATGAGCCGAAGGAACCGCAGAGTTCCCCTTATATCAACGACATGAGAACAACGTGAATCAATCAACCTTCGCAAGCCGGGTTCTGGAGTGGTACCAGCTTCATGGCCGCAAAACCCTGCCCTGGCAGCAGGAGAAGACCCCTTACCGGGTCTGGGTCTCGGAGATCATGCTGCAGCAGACTCAGGTCGCTACCGTGATCCCCTATTACCAGCGTTTTATGGCGCGCTTCCCCGATGTGGTGGCGCTGGCTGATGCCCCCGTCGATGAGGTGCTGCACCACTGGACCGGGTTGGGCTACTACGCCCGGGCCCGCAACCTGCACAAGGCGGCCCAGCAGGTCCGCGATAACCACCACGGTCTCTTTCCCGAGCGTTTTGACGAGGTGATGGCGCTGCCGGGGATTGGCCGCTCAACCGCCGGGGCCGTGCTGTCGCTCTCTCTGGGTCAGCCCCACGCCATCCTTGATGGCAACGTGAAGCGGGTACTCACCCGCTGGCTGGCGCTGCCGGGCTGGCCCGGCCAAAAACAGGTGGAGAACGAGCTGTGGGAGATCGCCATCCGGCTGACCCCCAAGCTCGGTGTGGCGCACTACAACCAGGCGATGATGGATATCGGGGCGACGATCTGCACCCGCAGCAAGCCGGCCTGTGATCGCTGTCCGGTGCGGGCCGATTGCCAGGGGCTGTCGCAAGGCAAGCCCACCGCCTATCCCAATAGCAAGCCCAAGAAGAGCATTCCGGCCCGCGATGGCATCATGCTGCTGATCCGCCACGGCGATGAGTTGTTGCTGGAGAAGCGGCCGCCGCAGGGGATCTGGGGCGGGCTCTACTGCTTCCCGCAGGTGGCCGCGCTGGCGGAGGTCGATGGTCTGCTGGCTTCCCTTGGCCTGAGTCATCACGGTTATCGGGAACTAGCCGGTTTTCGCCATACCTTTAGCCACTTCCATCTCGATATTCAGCCGCTGCTGATTGACATTGATGAGGCGCAGCCGCTGCGGCTCATGGAAGCAGATAACCGACTCTGGTATAACTTACGCCATCCTGCCGAGGTGGGGCTGGCGGCCGCCACGGCCCGTCTGCTCGCCTATCCAGAGTTACAACCATAGAGGTCAACATGAGCCGTACTGTATTTTGCCAACGCCTGAAAAAAGAGGGCCCGGGTCTGGATTTCCAACTCTATCCCGGTGAGCTCGGCAAGCGGATTTTTGACAACATCAGCAAGGAAGCCTGGGCCGAGTGGCAGAAGAAGCAGGTGATGCTGATCAACGAGAAAAAGCTCAACATGATGAATCTTGAGCATCGCCAACTGCTGGAAAAAGAGATGGTCAGCTACCTGTTTGATGCAGGTGAAGTGCAGATCGAAGGTTACACCCCACCTGCCCAGTAAGCTCTCCGGCTGTTGTACGTGTGAACCGGAGCGGGCATGGCGCCACTGCTGGCGTGACCGCTCCTGAAGTCGCAGCAAATGAATGATGGGCAGCTCTGCTGCCCGGTTTGAGGATCCTATGGGCCGAATTTTTTGGCTGCTGTGCACCCTGCTGTTTCTCTGTGCCTGCTCATCCTCCCCCAAGCCCAGCGGGAGTGAGGATGACGATCTGGTCAACGGCAAGGACATCCGCGGTTTTGAACACATGATCAGCGCACTCTCCCATAACGTGAACGAGATATGGGGGCGGGAGGCGCTGTTTGCGGGCAAATTTGACTACGTCAAATACACGGATCAGTACAAGAGCCGGGCCCACATCGACTTCTCCAGCGGCCACATCATGGTGGAGACGGTCTCGGGCATCGATCCCCGCGCTCACTTGCGCCGCGCCATTATCGAGACCCTGCTGACGCCGGACGATCCGGCCGAAGTGGATCTTTACTCCGACCGGGAAATTCTGACCGGCGGCGAGCCCTTCCTCTACGGTCAGGTGCTGGACAACCAGCGCCAGCCAATCCGCGCCTCCTGGCGCGCCGAGCGTTATGCCGATTACCTGCTCAACACGGCGATGAAGAAGCGCACTCTGGGGATTCGCACCATCTTCTTCGTCGATATTCCCATGGTGGCCAACCATGAAGATCGACGGGGCTACAAGTATGCGGGGATCATCCGGGAAGCGTCGCGCAAATACGGCGTGCCGGAGAGCCTGATCTATGCGGTGATCAAGACCGAGAGCAGCTTCAACCCCTATGCGGTGAGCCATGCCAACGCTTATGGCCTGATGCAGGTGATCCCGGCCACAGCCGGTCGTGACGTCTATGTGCGGGTCAAGGGCAAGAACGGCCAGCCAACCCGGGAGGAGCTGTTCAACCCGGCCTACAATATCGATGTTGGTACCGCCTATCTGCACCTGTTGCAGACCGTCTATCTGGCGGATATTCAGGATCCGCGCTCCCGTCGCTATGCGGTGATCTCCGCCTATAACGGTGGCGCTGGCGGGGTGCTCAATACCTTCTCCAGCGATCGCAAGGCGGCGCCGGGCCGGATCAACCGGCTCTCCCCCGAGGCGGTCTATCAGGTGTTGACCGAACAGCATCCCAAAGAGGAGGCGCGCCGTTACCTCTACAAGGTCAATCAGGCCGAGAAGGGGTTCAAGAGAGCCTTTGCCAGTCGGGCCGGTTAAGCGGTGACGCTGGGTTAACCATGCAAAAGGGCGCTTGATATCAAGCGCCCTTTTAACGTCTGGCCAGTTCGTCGTTGAAGTGGCCTTATTTGGCGATAAAGCCGCCCTTGGTCTGCGGGGCCGCGCCCACTTTCTCCAGGGTTTTCACTTCCACTTCGGTCTTGCTCCAGCTGTGGTCCACTTCACCACGGATGCGGATCTGATCATCCGGGCCCACTTCAGTGCCACGCCACACATCCTGATCCACTTCGACCTCCACCTCACCGCTGGCATCGCGGAACAGATAGTTCTCGCCGCCCAGGTGCTTGACCAGTTTCCCTTCCAGGGTGGCCCAGCTGTCATCGGCCAGATCTTTCAGTTGAGCAACGGAAACCTTGTTCTGCTCTTGCGGGCCGGTATAGGCCGCCATGGCAAAAGAGGAGACAGACATCAGGGTCAACAGTCCGATTACGCTTGCGCTTGCCTTGTTCATTTCATACTCCTGTCGTTGGTATGAGGGCATTGTGCCGGGGGGGATGTGAAACAAGCGTGAAAGAAATCGGCTGGTGTGATTGTCTGTTTTGTGAGCGCAAGCGATTTCATCGGTGGCGGAACATGTGTGGTTTCATCTGGAACTGTAATCTGTCGCCTTCACCAGAAGTCAGTGGCAGCAGACTCTTCCCATGCCTGTTGCCACTCGAGGAGAAGTCCGCAGGTCGCACCTGCTTAATCGAAGAGCATAACAATATGAAAAAATGGCTTGTTTGTTTATTGGGGTTAATGGCATTGACCGTTCAGGCGGTCGAGCATCCTGCCTTTTCCCGTATCGTGATGTTTGGTGACAGCCTCTCCGATACCGGCAAGATGTACAAGAAGATGCGGGGGTATCTTCCCTCCAGCCCACCCTACTTCAATGGACGCTTCAGCAACGGCCCGGTGTGGCTGGAGCAGTTGGGTGACGAGCGTTTCCCCGGTCTGGTCGTGGCCAACGAGGCGGAAGGCGGTGCAACCGCGGTGGCCTATAACCATCTGGGTGCCTTGAATGGCTGGCTCGGTTTCTGGTCCTGGGATCCCAAATATCAGGTGATCAACAACCTCGATTACGAGATCGACCAGTTCCTGAAAAAGGACAAGTTCCGCCCCGATGATCTGGTGGTGATCTGGGTCGGTGCCAACGACTATCTGGCTTATGGCTGGAACACCGAGCGGGATGCGGATCGGGTGATCGATACCATCCGGCTGGCATCCAACCGGTTGGTGCTCAACGGCGCGCAGCAGATCCTGCTGTTCAACATTCCTGATCTGGGGCAGACCCCGTCAGCCCGCAGCATGAAGGTGGTGGAGAAGGTGCGCCATGTGGCCAGCTACCACAACCAGAAGTTGCAGAACCTCACTCGCGAGCTGGCTCCCCTTGGCATCGTGAAGCTGTTCGAAGTGGACAAGCAGTTTGACGAGATGATGCGCGATCCTCAGCAGTTCGGGCTGAGTGACACAGAACACGCCTGCTACGGTGGTGGCTATACATGGAAGCCGTTCTCCGGCAGCGCCGCCGAGGTGGCTGCGACCCCGGCTTTGAGTGTCTCCGAAAGAGTGGCTATTGCCGGTAACCCGATCCTGGCGCAGGCGGTGGTGAGCGGGCAGGCAAAAGGGCGAGCAGCGACTCTCAACTGCGATGAGCATATGTTCTGGGATCAGGTGCATCCGACCAAGACGGTGCACAAGGTACTGAGCCAGCGTGTTGCTGACTTTATCGATCAGCACTACGAGTTTGTTCGTCACTGATATCGCTTCGGGCCAGCATGTTGCTGGCCTTTTTTCCCTTTCAGCCCTCATCTGTGCGTCTTTTTGCGTCACATCCAGTTCAAATAACAAACGTTTGTTGCTGTTTTTGTAACGTGGTTGCGTTAGAGTGTTTTTTGTTAATTGATATCAGTGACTTGAAAATAGGCTAACGTTGATATGCTGCGATCGCTTTTGGGTGGTTGCACCTATAAGACGAGGTGATATCAATCAACCTCCTCCTACATAAAGTTGCAGAGGCTCAAACATGAAAAAATCATTGATTACCTTGCTGGTTACCGGCTTGCTGGCGGCCAATGCCCAGGCTGCCGGTCAGGACAACACCTGGTATGGCGGTGCCAAACTGGGTTGGTCCAACTTCTACGGCATTGATGAAAGCAATGCCCTGACCCTTGGCAATGAGACCAACGATGCCTTGGGGGCAGGCGTGTTTGGCGGTTATCAGATCAACAAGAATCTGGGACTGGAGCTGGGTTACGACTATCTGGGCAATTACAAATACGATGCCACTACGGCGGCAGGCGCTTTCAGTGATGAAGTAAAAGCACAGCTGGCTCAACTGACCCTGAAACTGGGCTTCCCGGTTACCGATAATCTTGATCTATATGGTCGTGTCGGTGGCGGTTATGGCTGGGCTGATACCAAGAGCGATGTCTACAAAGATGACAGCCGCTTTGTCATGGTCGGTGCACTGGGTGCCGAGTATGCGTTCAATCTCGACTGGGCCGCTCGCCTGGAGTACCAGTACACCACCCCGTATGGCAGCCGCGATGATACCGGTCTGAGAATGGATAACGGCCTGCTCTCACTGGCAGCGGTTTATCGCTTTGGTCAGGTTGCCCCTGTGGCGCCCGCCCCGGCCCCGGAACCTGCTCCTGCACCTGTGATGGTTGAGAAGCAGTTCACCCTGAGCTCCGATGTGCTGTTTGACTTCAACAAGGCGACCCTCAAGCCAGAGGCCAGTCAGGCACTGGATAGCCTCTATAGCCAGATTGAAGAAGCACGACCCAAAGATGGCGTGGCAACCGTAATTGGTCACACCGACCGTATCGGTTCCGATGCCTACAACCAGAAGCTTTCCGAACAGCGTGCCCAGACCGTTGCCAACTATCTGGTTGGTAAAGGGATCCCGGCCGCCAAGATCAATGTGGAAGGGCGTGGTAAATCCTCACCGGTTACCGGCGACAGCTGCGTCAGCAAGTCCAAGCGTGAGCTGATCGTCTGCCTGGCTCCGGATCGCCGTGTTGATGTGAAAGTCGAAGGTGTTAGCGAGGTGCAGGAGTAATCCTTCACACTGAGCAGAGTTCCACTGGGGCTGGAATGAACAGCCTCTGTCGGAGCAAGAGAGACCAAAAAGCCAGTCAGTTGATCTGACTGGCTTTTTACATTGGCATTGCGGTCGGGCAGGGGACAAATCAGGAAGGGAGCGGCATCACCCGGTTGCGCCCCAGCTCCTTGGCCTTGTAGAGCAGCTTGTCGGTACGTTCGACCAGACAGTCTGCGCTCTCCTGACCGTTGAACTCACCCACGCCAAACGAGGCTGTGATGTGGTCAATGCGGCGGCCCGATTTGCGATCCAGAATCGACATCCGCTCGATGGCGCGGCGCATGCTCTCCGCCATCTGTCTGGCCAGCGCCAGCGAGCGATGGGGGACCAGCATGGCGAACTCCTCCCCACCCAGCCGATAGGCGGTGACCCCCTCCTTGCAGGCATCGCGCAGCCGTTTGCTGAAGGCGCGCAGTACCTGATCGCCGAGCAGGTGACCATATTCGTCGTTGAAGTTCTTGAAGCGATCGATATCGGCGAGGATCAGCGAGAAGGGGTGCTGGCTGCGGATCAACCCCTCCAGCTCCAGATCGAAGGCGCGGCGGTTGAGCAGGTTGGTGAGGGCATCCTCGTTGGCCAGTTTGCGTGTCTCGTTGAGCGCGGCCCGCAGCTCCTTGATCTCTTTCTCCGCATTGCTGAGCTGGTTGCGAAAGTGCATGGTGGACATGCGCACATCCCGCGATTCGCGCACCAGCTCCCGCAGGATCCCCATGGTGTCTTCCAGGCTGAAACCCTCGTCATCAATGCGGCTGAGCTTGTCAAAACTCTTGTCGAGCATCTCCTGAAACATGCCGGTATCGGAGATGGCGTCCTGCATGGAGTGGCTGAGCTCGTTGGCCATGGCGGCGAGGCTCAGTTTCATCGCCTCCATCTGCTTCTCGTCCTGAGCGGCCAGATATTGGTGATAGAGCCGCTCGCAGGTGGTGAGTGAGCAGGTTCCCTGCATTTTGACAGCCTGATCAATCGCCTGGTTGAGCTCGGGCATGCTGGCCGAGACATAGTTGTACCACAGGTGGTAATTGTCCGGCGTCGTGGGGATCTGGTACTTGATCATCAAGGGAACCGCCTGTTTGAGATAGGCGGCGGATTGGGCAAATGTGTCCTTACTCATGAGTTCTGTGTCTCATCATGCCAGCGAACTGAAGATAGTATGACAGAGAGATTGGCCAAAAGGCAGCCGATGGATGCCATTCGCCCCCCCCTCCGATATAATGGCACCGTTACCACCTACCCTAAGGCCTGCTTATGTCTCAAAAAGATCCTTTCCTCGAACGCGAGGCCGAAAAATACGATAACCCCATCGCCAGTCGCGAGTTGATCCTGGAACTCATCAAGGGCCATGAAAAGCCCATGTCCCGTGAAGAGTTGGCCAAGGTCCTCAAGCTGAAAGATGAAGAGCCGTTGGAAGCCTTGCGTCGTCGTCTGCGCGCCATGGAGCGTGATGGACAACTGGTATTCACTCGCAACCAATGTTATGCCCTGCCGGATCGCCTGAATCTGGTCAAAGGTTATGTAATCGGCCACAAGGATGGCTTCGGTTTTCTGCGTCCGGAAGGTGGTGGTCCGGATCTGTATCTGAACAACCGAGAGATGCAACGCCTGATGCATGGCGATTACGTGCTGGTGCAGCCGACCGAGATCGACCGCAAGGGTCGTCAGGAAGCGCGTCTGGTGCGCCTGCTCAAGTCCCGTGAGGCAGACATTGTCGGCCGTTACTTCGTTGAGAATGGCGTTGGTTTCGTGGTGCCGGATGACAGCCGTATCGGCCAGGACATCATCATCCCGGAAGGGGAAAACAAAGGGGCTCGCCAGAGCCAGGTCGTAGTTGTGCGCATCAATCAACGCGCCACCTCCCGCATCAATGCCGTCGGCACCGTACTGGAAGTGCTGGGCGAGAACATGGCGCCGGGCATGGAGATCGAAATTGCCCTGCGTACCCACGGTATCCCGCACACCTGGCCGGAAGAGGTGACCAAAGAGGTTGCCGGTCTCGGCGAGCAGGTGCCGGAGAAGGCCAAAGAGGGCCGCATCGACCTGCGTGCCCTGCCGCTGGTGACCATCGACGGGGAAGATGCCCGTGACTTCGATGACGCCGTTTTCTGTGAAGCCAAACGCGGTGGCGGCTGGCGCCTGTGGGTGGCCATTGCCGACGTCTCCGCCTACGTGAAGCCCGGCACGGCGCTGGATGCCGAAGCGTATCAGCGCGGCAACTCCGTCTATTTCCCCGAGTTCGTGGTGCCCATGCTGCCGGAGGTGCTCTCCAACGGTCTCTGTTCCCTGAACCCGCAGGTTGACCGCCTCTGCATGGTGTGCGAGATGACCATCTCCGCCGCTGGCCGCATGTCCGGCTACAAGTTCTACGAAGCGGTAATGAACTCTCACGCCCGTCTGACCTACACCAAGGTGGCGGCGATCCTCGATGGCGATCCCAAGCTGCGCCAGCAGTATGATCCGCTGGTGGGCCACATCGAAGAGCTGAACAACCTCTATAAAGCGCTCAAGCATGCCCGTCACCAGCGCGGTGCGGTGGAGTTCGAGAGCGAGGAGACCCGCTTCATCTTCAACGCCCAGCGCAAGATCGACCGCATCGTGCCGCTGGTGCGCAACGATGCCCACAAGATCATCGAAGAGTGCATGATCCAGGCGAACGTGGCTGCTGCCCGTTATATCGAGAAGAACGAAGCTGCTGCCCTGTTCCGCGTGCACGACCGTCCGGGTGAAGAGCGTCTGACCGGTTTCCGCGACTTCCTGGCTGAACTGGGTCTGGAGCTCAAAGGCGGCCTCGAGCCCGAGCCGAAGGATTTCGCCGAGCTGGCTGCCAAATTTGAAGGGCGCCCCGATGCGGAGCTGCTCTCCACCATGCTGCTGCGCTCCATGCGTCAGGCCATCTATCAGGCCGACAACATCGGTCATTTCGGTCTGGCGTTGAAGTCCTACGCGCACTTCACCTCGCCAATCCGTCGCTATCCCGACCTGATCCTGCACCGGGCGATCAAGTATCAGACCGCCAAGGAGCAGCAGGGCAACCTGCGCCACAAGTGGACCCCGAGCGGTGGTTATCACTACCAGCTGGAAGAAGTTGACCCGATGGGCGAGCACTGCTCCATGACCGAGCGCCGTGCCGACGATGCCACTCGCGACGTGGCCGACTGGCTCAAGTGCGAGTACATGCTGGATCATGTGGGTGACGAGTTTGACGGCGTTATCGCCAGCGTCACCGGCTTTGGCTTCTTCGTCCGTCTGGCGGAGATCCACATCGACGGTCTGGTGCACGTCAGCACCCTCACCAACGACTACTACCAGTTTGATCCCCTGCACATGCAGCTGATTGGCGAGAACTTCCGCCGTCGCTACCGTCTGGGTGACAAGGTGCGGGTCAAGGTGATGGGCGTTAACCTGGATGATCGCAAGATCGACTTCGTGATGGTGGAAGAGCCGCTCAAGGCCACCGGCAAGAACGCCAAAGAGATGGCGCGCAAGCAGGCCGAGATCAAGAAAGAGAAGGCCAAGAGCGCCCAGCGCCACGAAAAACGTAAAGAGGGCAAGGATCACGGCAAATCCGACAAGGGTGGCCGCGCCAAACCGAGCAACAGACGACCGAGCAAAAAGGCTCGCGATAAGGCCAAGAGCACTAAATGAGTACTGAACTGATCTACGGCATTCACGCTGTCACCGCGCTGCTGGAGCGCACCCCGGAGCGTTTCATCGAGGTATGGGCGCTGAAAGGGCGGGATGACGACCGGCTGCAACCCCTGCTGGCCGAGCTGGAGTCCCTCGGCTTGCGCGTGCAGAGCGTGAACCGCAAGACCCTTGATGACAAAGCGGAAGGCAACAATCACCAGGGCATCATGGCCCGGGTGAAAGAGGCGCCGAAGCTCGCCGAGCACGATCTGGCCAGCCTGCTGGATGAGTTGGCGGCACAACAGAACCAGCCCTTCCTGCTGGTGCTGGATGGCGTTACTGACCCGCACAACCTCGGCGCCTGCCTGCGCAGCGCCGATGCTGCCGGGGCTCATGCGGTGATCGTGCCGCGGGACAAGGCCACGGGTCTCACCCCAATCGTGCGCAAGGTTGCCTGTGGCGCCGCCGAAGTGGTGCCGCTCATTCAGGTCACCAACCTGGCCCGCACCCTGCGCGAATTGCAGGAGCGCGGAGTCTGGATTGTCGGTACCGCTGGCGAGGCAGATCACGACCTCTATCAGGCCAAACTGACCGGCCCGATGGCGCTGGTGATGGGTGCCGAAGGTAAAGGTATGCGTCGCCTGACCCGCGAACATTGCGACGAGCTGGTGAGCATCCCGATGGCAGGGGCGGTATCCAGCCTCAACGTCTCGGTGGCAACCGGCGTTTGCCTGTTTGAAGCCGTGCGTCAGCGTCGCGGTTAATCATGCTGACTGACAGACCCCCCTTCGATTGGGCGCAGGTCGCAGATAAAGAGGAGGCCGCGCGCCTCCTCTCTTTTGCCCGCCCGCTGACCCTCAGCCCGAAAAGCTGCCTCTGGCACGCCGGCGACAGCCCGGATCTGCTGGTCAGGGTAGAGCAGGGGCTGCTGCGGGCGAAGCTGGTGCAGGAGGATGGCCGCGAGTACATCAAAGAGTTCTATTGGGAGGGGGACGAGTTTCTCGACTTCCACCACCTGCTCAGTGGCGAGCCAGCCCGCTACAGCGTGGAGGCACTGGAGCCCTGCCGTCTGCAGCTGTTCAGTCTGGCCGACCTGCGCCAGCTGCCCGGCTGGCCGCGCTGGTATCTGCACCTGCTGGAGGTGCAGCTGCGCATCAAGGAGGAGAAGGAGCAGTTGCTGCTGACCGGCAGCCCGCAGGCGCGCTATCAGCACTTTCTGGACAGCTTTCCCGCACTCGATGCCAGAGTGCCCGACCACCAGATCGCCGCCTATCTTGGCATTACTCCCATCAGTCTTAGTCGCATTCGCAAGCGGTTGAAAGCGCTGAACAAGGAGTAGTGACGCCGATGCTCCATGAGGAACTGTGTGGCCACCAGATTTCAGGCCTTTTATACAGTCCGTCTCGGCATCACGCCAGCCCATCAGCCTGAGCCGCATTCGTAAACGTCTGAAAGAACTTAACAAAGGTTAATGCAGGGCGCTGGTGCCGCGATTATGCTGGCAGGCCGAACTGATAAGGAGTTGCCGATGAACTGGATCCTGAAACCCTGGTCTGAACTGACCACTGACGAGTTGTATGAGTTGCTGGCGCTGCGGGCCGAGGTGTTCGTGGTGGAGCAAACCTGCCCCTTTCAGGATCTGGACGGGCTCGATCGCCGCGATGGGGTCTGGCACCTGCTCGGATATCAGGGCGATCTGCTGGCCGCCTATGCGCGGATCATGGCGCCCGGCATCGGCGACGAGAGCGGCGCCGCCATCGGTCGGGTGGTGACCTCACCCAAGGCGCGTGGCGGTGGTCTTGGTCACCAGCTGATCGGCGAGGCGGTCAAGGCGTGCGAGGCGCGCTGGCCGACTCACAGCATCTGGCTGGGGGCACAGGCACATCTGCAAGGCTTCTACGGCCAACACGGTTTTGTAGCGGAAGGGGAAGGCTATCTCGAAGACGATATCCCCCATATGGGGATGCGCAGAGTGGTGGCATAACCACTCGTCAGAGTGATTCAGAATGCAGAAGGGCCATCCCGCGGGATGGCCCTTCTCTTTATCGCCAGGCGATCACTTCTTCTTTTTCTTCTTGGCGGACTTCTTCTTGTCGACCGGCTTTTTCTTCTTCACCGGTACCCGGGCTTCTTTGTGTTTCGGGCGCAGCTCGTCGATCACCCGGCGCTTGAGGCGCTCCTCGGTGTAGCGCTCGATCTTGGCGACCATCGCCATGTCGTGGGCTTCTACCAGACTAATGGCACAGCCACGGTTGCCGGCGCGGCCGGTACGGCCAATCCGGTGGACGTAGACATCGGCGCCGTAGGGCATGTCGTAGTTGATGACATGGCTGACGTTCGGCAGGTCGATGCCGCGTGCGGCGACGTCGGTGGCGATCAGGAAGGGCACTTCCCCTTCGTGGAACTTGCGGATCGACTCGATACGCTTGCTCTGCTCCATCTCGCCACGGATCCAGGCGCAGGAGATACCTGCAGCCTGCAGCTGGCCGGAGAGCTCCGCCAGACGCTCGCGAGTCTTGACGAAGATGATCGCCTTCTGGGTTTCCGGATCTTTCAGGATATGGGTCAGCAGCGCCAGCTTGTGGGCGGCGTCATCGGCCAGATGGATCCACTGGGTAATGGGGCGACGTTCGCTGCGGGGCGGCTCGGCGTGCAGCTCCACCGGATCCTTGAGGATCTCGTTGGCGAACTTCTCAAGGCCGGCCCCTTCCAGGGTGGCGGAGAAGAGCATGGTGTGCTTGCGGTAGCGTGCCTCTTCCACGATGCGGTTCACATCCTTGATAAAGCCCATGTCCAGCATGCGATCCGCTTCATCCAGCACCAGCACCTCGATGTCGTGGCTCTCGAACTCCTCTTTCTCGATGTACTCGAGCAGACGGCCCGGGGTGGCGACCACGATGTCGGTGGTTTTGGTCAGGGCAGGCAGCTGCTCTTCATGGCTGACGCCGCCGATGATGGTCTCGATGCTGAGGTTGGTGTGAGCCGCCAGCGCCTTGGCGTGGGCGGTAACCTGCAGCGCCAACTCGCGGGTCGGGGTCAGGATCAGCATGCGGCAGGGGCCCGGCTTGCGGCGCGGGAAGTCCAGCAGGTGCTGGAGTGCCGGCAGCAGGAAAGAGGCTGTCTTGCCGGTACCGGTCGGAGCGGATGCCAGAATATCGCGGCCGTCCAGGGCTGGCTCCAGCACCATCTGCTGGATGGTGGTGGGGCGGGTGAATCCCATCTCGGCCAAGGCCCGGTTGAGGGCTGGGTGCAGGTCGAAATCATCAAAGGACTGGCTCATGGCAATACTCGGTCATTAAGGAAACGGCAGATTATAGGCGATTATCTCGTCGGCTCCTATTGGTGAGTGTGTCTTAGCCGCTATAATCGCCCACCATTTTTACAGATGACGGGGGCCAGATGGGACGTAGTCGCGGATTTACCTTCAAACAGTTCCATATCAATCACGATCGCTGCGCCATGAAGGTGGGTACCGATGGCATTTTGCTCGGTGCCTGGGCGCCGGTCGAACAGGCGCGTCGAGTGCTCGATGTCGGCACCGGCAGCGGCCTGATTGCACTGATGCTGGCCCAGCGCAGCAGATCTGACTGCCGTCTTGATGCGGTCGAGCTGGATATTAATGCGGCCAGTCAAGCGCGGGAGAATGCGGCTTCCTCTCCCTGGGCCGATCGGGTGACCGTCATAGAGAGTGCCATTCAGGATTATCAGGCAGCCCCTTACGATCTTGTCGTCTCTAACCCTCCCTATTTCTTGGCAGGCCAGTCATTTAGCGATCCGGCGCGGGCGTTGGCCCGCCATACCGGCGCCCTCGACAGCCATGCACTGCTGGCGGCCTGCAATCGTTTACTGAGCCCGAACGGGCAGGTGGCGCTGGTGCTGCCGACGGCGATGGCCGATGAAATTTTATGCATTTCGGCGAATTATGATCTGCATGGCATTTGTTATACAGCTGTTATCACCAGAGAGGGTAAAGAGGCAAATCGTGTTTTATTGCTACTTGGCAGAGGATTAAACAGGTGTGAGAGGGGTGAAATTGTGATCCATTCTGCTGATGGGGCCTATTCCGACAGATATATCCAACTGACCAACCCCTTCTATTTGAAGATGTAAATTTCGTCTTGAACTATTTTTTCACGCCATTATGCTGGTTCCAGATCGAGCGCCCGCTCCAGACCAGCTAAAACCACTGGTTGCGATGAAAAAACATGCGGGGCTCTTTTTTTATACCCCCTGAACACACCCGGTCAGCGACCGATAAAAACTATAACAAGCAATAATTTACAAGACAGACGAGGTTGAACTTGACGAAATCACTCACATTGTCCGATGTACTCGGATTAGGGTTTATGACCTTCGCCTTCTATCTAGGCGCCGGTAACATCATTTTCCCGCCGTTGGCCGGTTACATGGCTGGTGAGCACCTCTCCCTGGCGATGTTTGGCTTCCTGGTCACTGCCGTGGGCCTGCCTCTGGTGACCATTCTGGCCGTGGCGAAAGCCGGTAACGGCTGGGCTGGCATGACCAAGCTGCTGCCTGCCGGTGTTGCGACTGCGCTGGCCGTTGCCATCTATATCATCATCGGCCCGGCCTTTGCCGCGCCCCGTACCGGTCTGGTTGCCTATGAAATGGGCCTCAAGCCGTTCATCGGCGATATGGGGCAGGCTGGTCTTGCTGCCTATACCGTGATCTTCTTTGGTGTGGCCATTCTGGTCTCCATGAACCAGGGCAAGCTGATGGACGCCATCGGCAAATACCTGACTCCGGTACTGATGCTGCTGCTGCTGACTCTGGCTATCGGGGTATTCGTAGCACCGCAAGGCTCCATGCCTGATGCGTCCGGTGACTATCAGAACAGCCCCTTCGTCAAAGGGATCCTGGAAGGCTACAACACCATGGACACCCTGGCGTCCCTGATGTTTGGCGCCCTGATCGTCGATCTGCTGCGCCAGAAAGGCATCAACGATTACAAGAGCCAGTTCAAGTATCTGGCCATTGCTGGCCTCATCTCTGCCGTTGGTCTGAGCGTGGTGTACGTCTCCCTGTTCCAGCTGGGCAACACTGCGGCCGGCGTGGCGACCGATGTCAGCAACGGTGGCGCCATCGTCAACGCCTACGTACTGAGCCTGTTTGGTCAGCCGGGTCAGTTCATTCTGGCGGCCATCATCACTCTGGCGTGCTTTACCACTGCAGTCGGTCTGATCTCCGCCTGTTCTGATTTCTTCCACAATCTGACCGGCATGGCTTACAAGAAGCTGGTGGTGCTGCTGGGCGTTATCTGTGCCGTGGTTGCCAACGTGGGCCTGAGCCAGTTGATCAGCCTCTCCATTCCGGTGCTGGTTGCCATCTATCCCGTTGCCGTGGCGCTGGTACTGGTCACCTTCCTGAAGGGTTACTTCGGCCGTCCCCGTCTGGTGTTCCGTGGCGTGTTGATGGTTGCCTTCCTGTTCGGTTGCCTAGATGGTCTGGGTGCTGCCGGGATGAAGATGGATGCGTTTGCCTTCCTGCCGCTGTTCGACAAGGGCCTCGCCTGGCTGATGCCGACCCTGCTGGCCTGCGTAGTTGGCGTGATGGTGCGTCCGACCGAGATGGCTGCCGAAGCTGCCTGATCACACCCGATGTGATATTGCCAAGAGCCTGCCCCGTGCAGGCTCTTTTGTTTTCTGTGAGCCTCGCTTCTCGCCTCGCTTTGCTGCCGTAATTGTCACTGTACGCAGATAGCACCTGAGCAGCCGTATTTGGCCGCTATAACCTGTCCCCCCCCTTCTCACCTCCCATACGCCACATGCGACACCTGTTTATGGAGCGCTGAGTTATTCGGTGATTAATTCCACAGCGGTAAATTGTTTCAAGATATTAATTGGTGATTGAGATCGAACTTCTCTTCTTTATGCTAAAAATGGTGCGCCTCATCCGGTCCGCGGGCCGTGTGGGGACGAGAGGTATTGTTACCGGTTATCTGCCAGGCAGTGGGTGCAATCAATAACAAGCTGATAAGGCAGATGAGGTTGAGTTTGACGAAATCATTGAAGTTGTCCGACGTATTCGGATTGGGGTTTATGACGTTTGCCTTCTATCTGGGGGCTGGCAATATCATTTTTCCGCCGCTGGCCGGTTTTATGGCCGGTGAGCATCTGCTGGCCGCCATGTGTGGCTTTTTGCTAACGGCAGTGGGCTTGCCGCTGATCACCCTGATTGCGGTGGCCAAGGGGAGTTCGGGGGGCGGCGCGAGTGGCTGGACCGGAATGACCCGCTATCTGCCCGCCGGGGCGGCGACGGCGCTGGCCATCGCCATCTATATCATCATGGGGCCCGCCTTTGCCATTCCCCGCACCGGTCTGGTCGCCTACGAGATGGGGCTCAAGCCCTGGCTCGGCGATGCCGGTCATGCGGGACTGCTGATCTACACCCTGAGTTTCTTTGCGCTGGCGATCCTGGTGGCGCTCGATCGGGGCAAGCTGCTCGATGCGGTCGGCAAGTATCTGACCCCAGCCCTGATGGCGATGCTGCTTATTCTGGCGGTCGGGGTCTTTATGACGCCGCAGGGCACCATGCCTGATGCCAGCGGTGAGTACATAGATGCAGCCCTGACCAAAGGAATGCTGGAGGGGTACAACACCATGGATACCCTGGCCTCCCTGATGTTTGGTGCCCTGATCATCGGTTTGCTTCGCCAGAAGGGGATCGAGGATTATCGCAGTCAGTTCAAATATCTAACCATTGCAGGCTTGATCTCGGCGGTCGGGTTGTCGGCGGTGTATGTCTCGCTCTTTCAGCTGGGCAACAGCGCCGGTGGGGTGGCGAGCGATATCAGCAATGGTGGGGCCATCGTCAATGCCTACGTCCTGAGTCTGTTTGGTCAACCGGGCCAGTTTATTCTGGCTGCCATCATCACCCTGGCCTGTTTTACCAGTGCGGTCGGCCTGCTCTGTGCCGGTGCCGACTACTTCCATGGCCTTACAGGTTGGGCCTATCGCAACTGGGTGATGCTGCTGGGGGCGCTCTGTGCACTGGTGGCCAATGTGGGTCTGAGCGAATTGATCGGCCTCTCGATTCCGGTGCTGGTGACCATCTATCCGGTTGCCATCGCGCTGGTGCTGGTGACCTTCCTCAAGGGATGGTTTGCCCAGCCACGGCTGGCGTTTCGCGGCGTGTTGACGGTCGCCTTTCTGTTTGGTTGCCTCGATGGGCTGGGGGCTGCCGGGATGTCGATGGACGGCTTTGCCTTCCTGCCGCTGTTCGACAAGGGACTTGCCTGGCTGCTGCCGACTCTGTTGGCCTGCATCGTCGGCATCTTGATGCGACCAAGCGGTAAGCTGGCGGCCGAAGCGGCTTGATTCAGGAACAACGAGATAGCAAAGAGGCCAGCATCAGCTGGCCTCTTCTGTTTCTGCTGTAGCAGTTACAGGATCAGATTTGCGGGCCTTTTGGCTTGGGTTTTCCCTCCAGACCATACCAGTGGGTTTCTACCCGTCCGGCATGCCACTCGAAGGTGCCCCAGGGCTGCTTGGCTTCCCAGCGCGGGAAGTTGATGAGCACCCGGTTATCTTCGTACTTGTAGAGGGAGGTGCTGATCTGAATGTCCGACAGGATCAACAGCAGGGCCCAGCAGATGAAAATCCATTTCAATGCTTTCCACATAGGGTTACTCGAAGCAGATTTCGATAGTGGCGCGACCGAAATCAGATTCGAACGGCATCATGATCTTGGTGCCATCGGCACGGTGGGTAATGGTGTGGTTGGGGCCGGAGACGATGATGGGGGTCGCCATGTCAAACTCGTAGCCCTTCTCGCCCAGCATCCGCTTGGCACCGCCGGTCACCATGTTGGTGATTTCACCGACCATGTCGGTCACCTCTTCGTTGATGTTGGCGGGAGCTTCCCCCAGCATGCGGCGCATGATCTCCAGCGCCAGCCCCTTCTCGAAGCTGATTGAGAGGGAGCCACGGGTCTGCGGGCCGACCATGCCGATCAGGCCGGAGACGTCACCGCGCGCCAGCTCATCCATCTTGCGTTTCGGTTTGCCCGGTTTGAGTTCCAGCTGTGCCATGGTCGAGAGCACATTGAGCAGGGATAGCAGGAACGGATTTACAAAATCAGCCTTCATGATGACTTCCTACAGTGGGCGTACAACGGGCACATTGGCCATGTGCCTCTATCGTCTTATTGGTAATAGTAAAACCATGCAAGTGGGCCTGCTCGGAAAACGCGCTATCGATCGCCGTATCGTGAAGCTCGACCACATCCCCGCACTCGTCGCAGATCAGCAACTGCATCGGGTGAGCGTGATCGAAGTGGCAGCAGAAGATAAACGCGTTGAGAGATTCCACCTTGTGAGCAAAACCCTGTTCGAGCAAAAAATCGAGTGCCCGATAGACGGTTGGCGGCTTGGCATTGGCTTCGGTTTGTTGCAGCTGGGCCAACAAATCATAGGCGCTGATGGCATTGCCGTGTGCCGCTAGCAGGCGAAATACCTGACGTCGGGTCGGGGTGAAGCGGATCCCTCGCTGTATACAGAGTCGCTCGGCTCGTTGTAAAAGTTGGTCTTGATTCATGATCGCGCAGATACCCTTTCTATTAGCCGGATACTATCACAGGGCCTCGCATGGCGCGGCGACAAAATTCATTTTCTGGGGCTGCTTCACGTTGTGATAAAATCCGCCCCTTTCTTTAGCCAACCCGGATGATTTTTATGCAGGCGCAGCGTTTTTCCATCGCCCCCATGCTGGACTGGACTGATCGGCATTGCCGTTACTTTCATCGACTGATGAGCCGCCAGACCTTGCTCTATACCGAAATGGTGACCACCGGCGCCATCATCCATGGCAAGGGGGATTATCTGGGTTACAGCGAGCAGGAGCACCCCATCTCCCTGCAGCTGGGGGGCAGCAATCCGGCCGATCTGGCGCGCTGTGCCAAGCTGGCCGAGGAGCGTGGCTATGACGAGGTGAACATCAACGTCGGCTGCCCCTCCGATCGGGTGCAGAACGGTCGCTTTGGTGCCTGCCTGATGGGTGAACCGGCGCTGGTGGCTGACTGCGTCAAGGCGATGCGCGATGTGGTCGATATTCCGGTGACGGTGAAGACCCGTATCGGTATCGACGATCAGGACTCCTACGAATTTCTGCAGGCCTTTATCGAACAGGTGCGCGATGCCGGTTGCGACACCTTCATCGTCCATGCCCGCAAGGCGTGGCTGAGTGGCCTGAGCCCCAAGGAGAACCGCGAGATCCCGCCCCTCGATTATCCCCGCGTCTATCGGGTCAAGCAGGATTACCCGGAGCTCACCATAGCTCTCAACGGCGGTGTCACCTCCATGGAGCAGACTCTCGAGCATCTGCAACATGTTGATGGCGTGATGATGGGGCGTGAAGCCTATCAGAACCCCTACATTCTGGCGCAGGTGGACAATCTGGTGTTCGGCCAGAACAACGCCGTGCCGAGCCGCCATGAAGTGGTGCGGATGATGCTGCCCTATATCGAGCAGGAGCTGGCCAAGGGCAACTACCTCTCCCACATGACCCGCCACATGCTGGGGTTGTTCCAGAACATGCAGGGGGCCCGCGCCTGGCGTCGTCACCTGAGCGAGAACGCCTGCAAACCGGGGGCGGATATTCAGGTGGTGCTGGATGCCATGGCCAAGGTGCCGGAGTTTGCCGCCAGCGAGCAGGGCGAATAACTCTCCTGTCAGGCAAAGCGAAAAAAGCGCGTCTTGTGACGCGCTTTTTTGATCGCTGTCGCTTCAATATCTGAACTGGTTGATCAGCCGCGAGAGATCCTGCAGCCGCTCTACCAGCAGGGTGATGCCATCTAGCGCCTGCCTGCTGTTGTCGGCGGTGTGGCTGGCAAGTTGGTGGATCTGGTGCACCCCTTCATCGAGGGTCGCCGTCACATCGGCCTGCTGACTCACCGCCTGGGCGATCTCGTCACTGGTGCGGGTCACCTGCCCCAACATTTGGTTTATCTGGGTGAGCACATCGGCGGTGGTGCCCGCGTGCTGCTGGCAGCGCACCGAGGTCTGCGCCCCTTGTGTCATCCCGTCCGACAGCTGTCGTGTAGTCTGTTGCAGCGCCTGGATCATCTCGTGGATCTCGCTGGTCGAGGCACGGGTCTTCTGGGCCAGCGCCCTCACTTCATCCGCCACCACGGCAAAACCGCGCCCCTGTTCGCCCGCCCGGGCGGCCTCGATGGCCGCATTGAGTGCGAGCAGGTTGGTCTGGTCGGCGATTTGACTGATCACCTCCAGAATACCGCTGATCTTCTGGCTGTCGCTGGTGAGCTGGGCCAGCACGGCGTGGTTGGCATCCAGCTCCTGATGGAGTTGGTTGACGGCAGAACGGGTGGTCGCCAATGCTTGCAGCCCCTCGTCGGAGACCTGCTGTACCTCTATGACCAGATTGCTCGCCTCATGGGCACTGTGGGCCACATCCCGAATGGAGTGGCTCAGCTCGGTGATGGCGGTCGCCAGCTGCTCGCTGTGGGCGCGCTGCTGCTGCAGATGGGTATCGATGGTCTGGATATTGCCCCGGTCATCTTCGGCTGCCTGCAGGATCTGCTGGTTGGTGTCGGCACTGCGCCCGACCACTGCCTTGAGCTCGGCCTGCTTCATCCGCAGGGCCAGTTCGACTGCAGCCAGGGTGTCGCGCCGTCGGGTGTAGAGCACCTGACAGAGGCGGGTTCCCTTGTCTTGAGCGGCAAGGGTAAGCAGATGAGCCAGCCGTTGCTGCAATCGCCAGCCGTGGATTGCCTGTGCCAACAGCAACAAGGCGGTGGGCAGCAGCCATAACAGGTTGCCGGTGGCAAAGGTAGCAAGGGTGGTGAGCAAGGCAGAAATGGAGAGCCAGAGGGTCAGCCGACCCGGTTCAATGTGACACCGGCTCAGCCAGGGGAGCGCCTTGCCGCTGCGCAGCAGGCCATAGAGCTGCTCGGCCCAGGCCACATCGCTGGCGGCGGGTTTGGTGCGCACCGACTGGAACTCGACGATCTCCTTCTGCGCATTGAGGATCGGGGTGACGTAAGCGTTTACCCAATAGAACTGACCGCTTTTGGCGCGGTTCTTGACCAGTCCCATCCAGCTTTTGCCCTGTCGCAGCCGCTGCCACATGTCGGTGAAGGCCGCCTTGGGCATGTCGGGGTGTCGCACCAGATTGTGGGGTACCCCTTCCATTTCGGCAGCACCATACCCGGCCACATCACAGAAATGCTGGTTGGCATAGGTAATATGACTGGCGGGATCCGTGGTCGAGATGAGTGCGATGTTGTCGGGGAAGTGTATCTCCCCCTCCTGATGGAGTTTGGTCATGTGTCGTTCCTGAAAAAGCCAAGTAACTGATAAATATATTTTTATTGTCGTTCTCAGTTAATCATTCTAAGGCTCTTCAGTGACCCGAACTTGGCTTGGGTCAATTAATCAACACAATGAATTGATGAAGTGAGGGTCAGCTGGCCGGTGTGAAATCGTGAACTTCACCCTTTCTTGGGGCGAGGCGAGGATCATCATCTTTGTACTCATGTACAAGCTGCATGGTTTTGCAGAAGCTGGCTTGTTTGTCGTACTCCTGACGAGCCAACTCGATGGCCCGCTCGGCCCGGCGCCGCTCCATCTTGTCAGACTTGCGATCGCTGAACTGTTGCTGCTGGTGCAGCATCCAGCCGACAAACTCTTGCTGGCATTGGGATTCGCTGTTGGCCTGAGCAGGCAGGGTCCACAACAATGAGAGCAGTATCAAATAACGCATGTCTGACTGGGTATTGAAGATTAATTGAACAGAAGGGGCGGCATTTTAGGCTGGAAATCGGGGTGTGAACAGTATCAATAGCGAGGCCCTGCGGGGCCTCGCATCGTTGTGGCCGGTCTCAGTGTTTGACGAGGTACAGCTGGCGGCTGTAGGCCACATCTTCCGGGTTGTTGATGGGGTAGCCCTTGAGCCATGGCTTGATGAGGCGGGCATTGGTGTACTGGTAGATGGGGGCGATGGGGGCTTGATCCAGCAGGATCGCCTCCGCCTCGCCAAACAGCTTGCTGCGGCTGGCGGCATCCTGAGTGCTGGCCGCCTCTGCCAGCAGCTGGTCATAACGGGCATTGGCAAAGCCAGCCATATTGCCGCTGTGACGGGAGCCCCACAGGCCGAGGAACGCTGACGGGTCGTTGTAATCTGCGACCCAGGAGGAGCGGATCACCTCGAACTGACCGCTCTGGCGACTGTCGAGATAGGTTTTCCACTCCTGATTGGTCAGCTCGACCTCGGCGCCCAGCTTCTGCTTCCACATGCTGGCAATCGCCAGTGCCATCTTCTTGTGAATTTCCGCGGTGTTGTAGAGCAGGGTCAGCTTGAGCGGCTTGTCCGGGCCGTAACCAGCCTCCTTGAGCAGGGCCTTGGCCTTGCTGTCCAGCTCCGGTTGGCTGCTGGTGGAGAGCAGGTTGGCGGCCGGGGTAAAGCTGGCGGTCACATCCGGAGTGAAGTGATAAGCCGGTTTCTCGCCGGTACCGAGCACCTTGTCGGCGATCAGGGCGCGGTCGATGGTGTAGGAGAGCGCCTTGCGTACCCGCACATCGTTCAGTGGTGCCTGACGGGTATTGAAAGCGTAGTAGTAGGTGCCGAGCTGATCCGGGGTGTAGACCTCATTCGGGATCTGCTGCTTCAGCTTGTCGTACTGCTCCTTGGGGAAGGATTCGGTGATATGCAGATCGCCAGCCAGGTAGCGGTTGGTCGCCGCGCTCTCCTGATTGATCGGCATGAAGATCACCTTGGTCAATACGGTATGGGCCCGATCCCAGTAATAAGGGTTGGGGGTCAGCTCCAGCTTCTCGTTGACCACCCGGTTGTTCAGCACAAAGGCACCGTTGCCCACCAGTTTGCCGGGCTGAGTCCACTGGTTGCCGTACTGCTCGATGCTGGCCTGATGGAGCGGCGACAGGCTGGGGTGGCTCAGCAGGTTCAGGAAGTAGGGCACCGGCTGGGAGAGGGTCACCTGCAGGGTGTGGTCATCGAGGGCCTTGACCCCCAGCTCGCTGGCAGGCAATTTGCCAGCCACGATCTCGTCCACCTTGTCGAAACGGGCCAGTTGGGCAAACCAGGCGAAGGTGGCCGCCTCTTTCGGGTCGACCAGCTTGCGCCAGCCGTAGACGAAGTCGCCGGCCTTGACCGGATCGCCGTTGGACCAGTGCGCATCCGGGCGCAGATGGAAGGTAAAGAACTGGTTGCCCTTGTTCTCCCAGCTGGCCGCCACCCCGGCAACCGGTTTGCCATCCGGCCCCTGGGTCAGCAGCCCCTCGAACAGATCCCGCAGTACCTGCAACTCCGGCAGGCCGACCAGCTTGAGCGGGCTCAGGCTCGCAGGTTCATCCTTGAGGTGGCGAACGACAATCTGCTCGGCGGCGAGTTGTGTTTCGGCGGGAATATCGGCAGCCTGGACAGCAGCACAGCCCAGCAGGGCCAGCAAGGGGGTCCATCCTTTCATGGGTCGGATCCTTCAAATAGTGTGAAGCGGGGAGAAAACTCGGCGAGAAAATATCGCCGATAGATGGGAAATCATGATATCCCGTTTGCTGGTCTGACCGCCAGCATTCGACTCTCACTCCCAATCGGGGTAGAAGAGCGTTCCCGGCGTCTGCGCAGTTCAATGTGGTGAGGAGTGTCAAACGATGAAAGCATGGTTATTGCTGGCCTGTGTGCTGAGCCAGGGTGCCTGGGCGTTGGCCCCGTGCCAGAGCAACACGGCGGTGGGCAACTGGTGCGAGATCGGCATCGATGCCTTGCACCCGACTCAGGGGGGCGTCGGCCAGATCCAGGTCGATGAGACCCAGGCCACATTGGCGGGCATGAGCGCAAAGCAGCTCGACAAGTTGATGAAAAAGAAAGAGATCCCCGTGGTGATTGCGCCGGATGGCAGCTACTGGCTGGTGGACCGCCACCATCTCACCAAGGCGTTGTGGCAGCAGGGCGTCAAGGATGCCCGGGTCAAGGTGATTGGCCGTCTGCAGGATAAAGCCAACTTCTGGAGTCAGATGCAGAACAACCACTGGGCCTGGCTCAAGGATGAGAAGGGGCAGCCGCTGACCCCGGAGCAGTTGCCGAGCAGCATCGACAAGCTGCCTGATTACCCCTATCGCACCCTCGCCGGACTGCTGCAGAATGCGGGCTACTTTCGCAAGGACAAACAGGTCTATTTCGTCGAGTTTGCCTGGGCCAGCTGGCTCGGCAAGCAGATGCAATGGATGCCGGTGGACAGCGCCAATCTGGCGGCCCGCCTGCAACAGGCCAAACGGCTCGCCTGCGGCAGCGATGCCAGTGACTTGCCCGGTTATCCCGGCAAGCAGTGCAGCCTCAACCAGTCCAAAAGCGCGCAATGAGTGGATGTGCGATGACGGCATCCAGAGCATGCCGGAGATAAAAGAGGGCGACCCCGGGGTCGCCCTTCTGCTGTCAGCTACCGGTTAGCGGTGGTCACTCATGGCGCTCCGCCCAGCGGGCGGCCGCCTGTTCAAGCAGGGCGACGTCACCTTGCTGGATCAGCGGTAGCAGATCGTTGACCTGTTGATCCGGCCAATCCCACCAGGCGAGGGCCTGTAGCCGGGCAATCTCCTCCTCGCCAAAGCGCATCCGCACCACCCTGGCCGGGGTGCCCGCCACCATGGCATAGGGCGGCACATCCTGATTGACCAGCGAACGGGCGGCGATGATGGCGCCGTCGCCGATGGTGACGCCGGGCATGATCATCGCCTCCATGCCGATCCAGACATCGTTGCCGATGCGGGTATCGCCAGCGGGGCGGTAGCTGCGCTTGAGCGCTGCCAGATCGGCGAACGGATAG
>NZ_QAJD01000005.1:66381-83856 GCF_003061465.1 Aeromonas sp. HMWF017 | reverse complement strand
GGTTGCCCCCCATGATGATCTTCACTCCGGCGGCAATCTGCACATAGTCGCCGATATGGAGCCGGTCGATATGCCAGAGCGGCTCCCAGCCGGTGTCCGGGCTGCGGCTGAAGGGGTCGCCATGGAGGTAGCGTACCGCCACCTCTTCGAAGGGGCCATCCCAGGCACCAGAGTAGTAGCTGTGCTGCCCCTTGAGGCAGATATTGGGGTTGGTCACTGTCAGGTGCAGGTATTCGACCTGCGACCAGTGTTGGCAGGTGTTCATGTTGGTACTCCTTTGCTGAATGGATCGGATGGGTTGCGTTCGCTTGAGCGCAGCTAATAGATCCAGACCAGCATGCGGGGCACGCAGAGCAGGGAGCAGCCCAGCATCTGCGGGAGGCGTGGTCGCATTGTGGGGCTCCAAAGAAGGGGGGAAGGGCGCGATCATAAGGTCGGGCGCCGGGTTTGCCAAGGTTGCGCAGAGATCCTGCACTAACCCTCTGGTTGATATTTATTCTCAATTAGCCATGATAACACTCCCACCATGACGGATTCGGGAGAGCGAGATGACACCGCAAAGTTGGCAACGATACATGCTGGAGGCGGAGCGTGCCTGGCAGGCCGGTTCGCTGGGGGCGGCGATCTGCTTTTATCAGCAGGCGCTGGGGGATGTTTACGAGATGACCCAGGTGGAGTTGACCGAGCTGGCCACCATGCGAGTCGCCACCTGTCACCGGTTGGCCGACTTCTGGCGGGCGATGGATGAGCCGACTTACGAGCTGCGCTACCTGAAACTTGCCTCCGAGCTGGTGACGGCGCTGGTGCCACAATGCCCCAACCGCGAGTGCGAGGCGCTGATCAGCGAGCTGGGTTGCTGTCGTGGTGCCCTGCTCGCCTTTCTCAAGCGCCACCCCAATCCGGAAATTGCCCGGCTGATCCAGCTGCAGGACAAGGTGCAGGGCTGCGAGCTGATCGGCCGTTTTCGCCTCAACTGAACGGATGTAGGCGCGGCTCAGCCCCGCCGTTTGAGTTTCTGGGCGATGCGCTGCTGCGCCTCTTCCCCTTGCAGTGCCTGGGCGAAGGCGCGCGCCTCCAGATCGATGACAAAGTGTACCGCCTGTTTAAGCTCCTGTTTCAGCAGCGCCTTGCTCTTTTGCTGCGCTCTGGGCGGTTTGGCCGCCAGCTTCAGTCCCTGCTCGCGGGCAAGGGAGAGCAATCCATCGGCCGCCACCACCTTGTTGGCCAGCCCGAGACGTAGTGCTTCCTCGGCATCAATCGCCTCGGCCAGCAGCAACAGCTCGGCTGCCTTGAGGTGCCCCACCAGACGCGGCAGCAACAGGCTGGAGGCGAACTCCGGCACCAGCCCCAACTCGACGAAAGGAAGCTGCAAGCGGGCGTTATCCCCCAGATAGACCAGATCGCAGTGCAGCAGAATGGTGGTGCCAATCCCCACAGCCGGGCCTGCAACAGCGGCGATCACGGGCTTGGGGAAGTCGGCCAGGGTGTGGAGGAACTGCAGGATAGGGTCGTCGGGCTCCAGCGAGTTCTTGCCCATAAAGTCGGCCAGATCATTGCCCGCGGTAAAGCAATCCTGCTGCCCCTGCAACAACAGGACATGCACCTCCTCATCGGCTGCCGCCTCTCGTAGTGCTGCCACCAGTTGCTTATAGAGCTCGGTGTTGAGGGCGTTGCGCTTGTCGGGGCGGTTGAGGGTCAGGGTGAGCAAGCCATCCTGCTGCTCGGCAATGAGAATGGGGGCCATGTCTAAATCCTTGTTATTGAAAGGTGCAAAAAAGGTTGCTGCTGGGGTAACCTTGGCGCCGTTTAACAACATCATAAAAGGATTTCAACCATGTTTAAACGTGCGTTTTATTCTCTGCTGGTTTTGGGTATGACGGCGCCTGCACTGGCCAAGGTCGAGGCTGTCGACGGTTATGTGCGGCTGTTGCCGCCGGGCTCCCCCAACACTGCCGCCTTTATGGTGCTGAAGAATGACGCCGACCAGCCGGTCAAGCTGGTGGCGGCGGCTTCTGCTGCGGCCGGGCGTGCCGAGCTGCACACCCACCTGCACGAAAATGGCGTGATGAAGATGCGTCAGGTCGAGAATATTGAGATCCCGGCCAAGGGCGAAGCGGTGCTCAAGCCGGGCAGCCTGCACATCATGCTGTTCGAGGTGGGCACGCTCTCCGAGCAGACCCCTTTCCCGCTCACCCTCACCATGGATGATGGTCAGAAGCTGGATCTGTCACTGCCGGTGACGCCGATTGAGCCGATGGCCGAGATGAAGCATATGAAGCACTGACATTTGTCGTCGTTTGTTCAGGATTGACGCTGGGTATTTTGGCTGCACCGAGTAAAATAGTGCTCTTTTCCATGTATGCAAGAGGAAGTGACGTAATGAAAAAGACGCTGATTGCCGGTTTTGTGCTGGCTCTGTGCAGCCAGAGTGCCATGGCCGCTGACGACTGGCGTTTTGCCGCCGGTGCCGACGTATGGGCCGCCAAGGGCAGTGGTCAGGCTTATGGCACCAGTGCTGATGGCAGCTATGACGACAGCTACAATTGGAACGGCTATCTGCAGCTGGAACACGGCATCATCTTCCTGCCGAACGCCAAGTTTGAAGTCTCCGATTTCAGCACCTCCGGCGGCAACTTCAAGAACGATCTGACTGCCTACGATCTGAGCCTCTACTACCGTCTGTTCAACAACGATCTGTTCAAGATCGATCTGGGTATGACCGGCCGTCACTACGATGGCGAGCAGGTCTACTCCGGTCGCAAGGGTTATGACGAAGATACCCTGATGGCCTATGCCGGCAGTGAAGTGAAGATCCCGGGCACCGGCATCGCCTTCTTCGGCGATCTGCGCACTCACGATGCGGACAACTATGACTACCGTCTGGGTGGTTCCTACAAGTTCTCTTCCATGCCGATCAAGCTGCGTGCCGGCTGGCGTGAAGCCAAGGTCGACTTCGCCAATATCGATCAGTCTGTCGATGGCTGGTTCATGGGCGGCGAATTCACTTTCTAATCTGACCGTCAACTGACGACGAGGAGCGATAATGGGCCACATCATAGTGACAGGTGCTGGTTCTGGTCTCGGCCGGGCGCTGACCATCGGACTGGTTGAGCGGGGCCATCAGGTCTCCATGATGGGGCGCCGTTATCAGCGACTGCAGGAGCAGGAGCTACTGCTCGGCAGCGCGGTGATCGGCATCGCGGCCGATCTGGCGCACCATGAAGAGGTCGATGTCGCCTTCGCTGCAGCGGTGGAGTGGGGCGGGCAGCCCGACATGGTGATCCACTGCGCCGGGGTGGGCGAGTTTGGCCCGGTCGGTGTCTACACCGCCGAGCAGATCCGCCGGGTGGTGGAGAGCAATCTCATCTCCACCATTCTGGTGGCTCAGCAGACGGTGCGGCTTATCGGGGAGAAAGGCGGAGTGCTGGCCAATGTGCTCTCCTCCGCCGCTCAGGTGGGCAAGGCCAACGAGAGCCTCTACTGCGCCTCCAAATGGGGGATGCGCGGCTTTCTCGAATCCTTGCGCGCCGAGCTGAAAGGCTCGCCACTGCGGCTGGTCAACCTCTATCCGAGCGGGATCCGCAGCGAATTCTGGGACAACTCGGATCACGTGGACCCGAGTGGCTTCATGACCCCGGAAGATGCGGCGGCCTATATGCTCGACGCGCTGGAAGCCAGAAGCAGCTGCCACGTGACCGATCTCTTTATCGGTCGCAATCCCTGAGGCAACCCTTCATCCGGTTGCCGTCGTCAGCACACAGAAACAAAAAGCGCGCCAAATGGCGCGCTTTTTTATATCGGGAAGAGGGCGGAATTAACGGCCCAGCTTGGCCTTGAGCATGGCGATGATGTCGCTGATGGCCACTTCCTGCTTCTCGCCGGTGCGGCGGCACTTGTACTCCACCACGCCGTTGTCCAGACCGCGATCGCCGATGACGATGGCGTGCGGGATGCCCAGCAGCTCCATGTCGGCGAACATCACGCCCGGGCGCTCTTTACGGTCGTCGAACAGCACGTCCACACCGGCCGCTTTCAGCTCGGCGTAGAACTGCTGTGCCTGCTCGGCCACGCGCTCTGACTTGTGCATGTTCATCGGCACGATGGCCACTTCGAACGGAGCGATGGCGTCCGGCCAGATGATGCCGTACTGGTCGTTGTTCTGCTCGATGGCGGCAGCCACCAGACGGGAAACCCCGATACCGTAGCAACCCATCTCCATGGTGACGGACTTGCCAGCTTCGTTCAGCACGCTCGCCTTCATCGCTTCGGAGTACTTGGTACCCAGCTGGAAGATGTGGCCCACTTCGATACCGCGCTTGAGCAGCAGCTTGCCCTGGCCGCACGGGCTCGGGTCGCCTTCTACCACGTTGCGCAGATCGGCAACTTCGTAAGAAGCGATGTCGCGATCCCAGTTGGCACCGGTCAGGTGGAAGCCGGTCTCGTTGGCGCCGCAGACGAAGTCCGCCAGATGGGCGGCGCTGCGATCGACGATGATGCGACCGGCAAAGCCGACCGGGCCGATGGAACCTGCGTCGCAACCGGCGGCAGCTTTGATCTGCTCGTCGTTGGCGAAGGTCAGCGGGTTGGCAACGCCAGAGAGCTTCTCGGCTTTGATTTCGTTCAGCTCGTGGTCGCCACGCAGTACCAGCGCGATAACGGCCTGCTTGCCGTGCTCATCTTCCTCTGCCAGTACCAGCAGGGTCTTGGCGATGGTGGTCGGTGCTACGTTCAGGAAGGCGGCCACTTCGTCGATGGTGTGGACGTTCGGGGTGGCAACCTTGGTCAGGGCTGCTGTGGCGGCAGCGCGCTCACCAGCCGGCGCCAGTGCTTCGGCCATCTCGATGTTGGCGGCGTAATCGGAGCTGTCGGAGAAGGCGATCAGATCTTCACCGCTCTCGGCCAGCACCTGGAATTCGTGGGAACCGGTACCACCGATGGAGCCGGTATCGGCCTGCACCGGACGGAAGTTCAGGCCCATGCGGGTGAACGCCTTGCAGTAGGCAGCGTGCATCTTCTCGTAGGTATCGACCAGAGATTCCTTGTCGATGTGGAAGGAGTAGGCATCCTTCATCAGGAATTCGCGGCCACGCATCACACCGAAACGGGGGCGTACTTCGTCGCGGAACTTGGTCTGGATCTGGTAGAGGTTGAGCGGCAGCTGTTTGTAGCTGTTCACTTCGTAACGTACCAGCGCAGTGATCACCTCTTCGTGGGTCGGGCCCAGCACGAAGGGGCGGTTGTGACGGTCGGTCAGACGGCACAGCTCGGGACCGTAGTCATCCCAGCGGCCGGACTCCTGCCACAGCTCGGCGGGTTGCACTACCGGCATGGAGACTTCGACGGCACCAGCATTGTTCATCTCTTCGCGAACAATGTTCTCGATTTTCTTCAGTACCCGCAGACCGGTTGGCAACCAGGCATACATGCCGGAGGCCAGTTTACGGATCATCCCGGCGCGCAGCATCAGCTGGTGGCTGACAACTTCAGCGTCGGAGGGGGTTTCCTTGAGAGTGGAAAGCAGATATTGGCTGGTACGCATCGCGGTAGACCTTAGCTAGAACGGGCGCGGGGCCCAGGATAATTTCAAGGGCGGAATTTTAACAGGCTGGGCGTTGCGGCCCAAGGGCTAAATTTGCCGCAACCCGAAAGGTGGCCACGCCCGGCAGATGGTCAGGGCAATGACCATTGCAACAAGCAGGCTTTTTATGCCTGCAATTTGGCCGGATCTCCGCTAAACTCTGCCACCTTTTCTCGATGGGCATGGCTCTGCCGCGTTCATCACCCCCCATTTTTAGTACTTTTGGAGCCGCTCATGCCGTTAGTGGGACATCAACACCAGATCGAGATCCTGGAACTGACCGACAAAGGAGATGGCAAAGGACGCCTGTTCGATCGCCCCCTGTTTGTCGAAGGTCTGCTGCCCGGTGAGCAGGCGCTGGTGGAGCTGACCGAGGTCAAGCCGAACTATCTGCACGGCAAGGTTGCCGAGCTGCTCCAACCTTCAGCAGATCGGGTTGCCGATTTCTGCCCCAACACCGAGTGCGGTGGCTGTCAGGTACGTCCGCTGGCCTATCCGGCCCAGCTCAAGCTCAAGCAGGCACTGGTGCAGAGCGCACTGGAGCAGGCCGGGCTGGGTGACACGCCGGTCAAGGATATCCTTGGCATGGAAAGCCCGTTCGCCTATCGCAACAAGGCGCAATATGCGGTGCGTGGCTGTGACGCCGGTGCCGAGATCGGTTTTTATCGCAAGCACTCCCACGATCTCATCACCGCCGATGACTGTGCGGTGCAGGATCCGCTGCACGTCGAGCTCAACGCCCGGGTGCGCAACTGGATGCGCGCGCATGACATCGCCGCCTATGACGAAGTGAACCACAGCGGCTGTGTGCGCAACCTGATGACCCGCAAGGGCTTCAAGAGCGGCGAGCTGATGGTGGTGTTGGTGACCCTAGGTGAGGAGCTGCCGTTCGAAGCCGAGCTGCTGGCAGCCCTGAGCGATCTGCCGGTCACTACCCTGGTGCAGAACATCAACGATGAGCGCACCAACCGCATTCTGGGCGCCACCAACCGGGTGCTGCTCGGCGAAGGGGTGATCCGCGACAAGATCCATGAGCTCGAGTTCGAGATCTCGCCGCTCTCCTTCTTCCAGAACAACCCGACCCAGACCGATGTGCTCTACTCCAGCGCCCTCGAGTATGCCGAGCTGACCGGTAACGAGACAGTGTTCGACATCTATTGCGGTATCGGCACCATCTCCCTTTTCCTGGCTGGCAAGGCCGCCAAGGTCGTCGGGATCGAGTCGGTGGAGAGCGCCATCAGCGATGCCCGCCGCAACGCCGCCCTCAACGGCATCGAGCACACCGAATTCCACGTCGGCAAGGCCGAGCAGCTGATGCCCGCGCTGTACGCCCAAGGTGTGACCGCTGACGTGGTGGTGATGGATCCGCCCCGCAAAGGCTGTGACAAGGCGGTACTGCAGACCCTGGTCGCCATGGCGCCCCGTCGTCTGGTCTATGTCTCCTGCAACCCGCAGACCCTGGCTCGTGATCTCGCCTGGCTGGTCAAGCAGGGCTTCGTGCTGGACGAAGTGCAACCGGTCGATATGTTCCCGCACTCCATGCATGTGGAAGCGGTAGCTCGCCTGAGCCTGCCCGCCAAGGCATAAGTCGCCCCTGATTCTTGCCCATAAAAAAACGACGCCAACTGGCGTCGTTTTTTTCTATCTGATACTCGCAGGTTGATGTGCTCAACCCTGCTTGCGCACCTCGGCGGCAATCTGGTCGAGCAGCTGTTGCCAGCCCTGACCCAGTTCGTTCACCAGCGCGTTGTAGCCATCGGCCGGCAGCACCCGCTCCTGACGGAAGGGAGCATCGCGCAGCACTGTGCCATCTTCCGCCAGCAGGCGCCAGCGACCGCTCAGCACGGCGCTGCCGTCATGACGGCCCTGAAAGCGCTCCACCAGAATGGTCAGCACCGGCCCCTTGCGGGCGCCATCCTGCCGTACCACCCAGCCCGGCAGACGGGTGGAGAGGCCATTGAGGGTGAGCTGGTTGAGCTGATCGTCCAGCGCACCGGCCCAGCGATGGTACTCGGTGAAGTGGAGCTCTTGTCCTTCCAGCTGATAGACCAGACTGATCCGGTCGAGCTGGCTGGCCAGCGCCACCGGGCGCAGCACCAGCTGGTGCTGCGGTTGGGCCGGGGCCGTCACGGGTTGCTGGCTGTCTGCATCGAGCGAGTAGTAGTGCAGGCTTGGCTGGCTGCTGCAACCCGCCAGCAGGCCCAGCAGGGCCAGCGTCAGGATCTCTTTCTTCATTGTTTGCCTCGCTTGGGCTCAGGGTCCGATGGATGCGCGCGATCGAAGATCAGCGAGCTGGGCTGCTCGTTGAGGGAGTGCACCAGCGGCTGCAGTTCGCGCATCAACTGATTGAGGGTCTGCACCGACTGACGCAGATCCTGATTGGTCTGCGACTGGGCATCATAGGCCTGCAAGGTCTCCTGCAACTGCTTGAGGCTCTCGTTGAGCGAGGCGGGCAGCTGCTGGGTGGAATCCTTGGCGGTGAGCTTGTTCAGGTTGGCGCTGACTGCACTGATGTTCTTCAGGGTGCCATCCAAGGTGGTGAGTGACCCGTTGACCTTGGTCAGGGTGGTTGCCATGTCCATGTCGACAAACTTGTCGAGGATGAGGTTCACCTTGCGCTCGATCTGATCCAGCCCGCCCTGCACGGTGGGGAAGACCTGATAACCGGCCAGCTTGGCCTGTTCGAAACGTGGCGCGTCCGGATAGAAGTTGAGATCGATGATCTTGCCGCCGGTCAGCAGGCTCGAGGTCTTGAGGCTGGCACGCAACCCCTCCTTGAACTGCTTGCCGAACAGGGCACGCCATTGATCCTTCTCCGCCTTGGCATAGCGGTGGGAGAGGCGCTGCACCTCGATGCGGGCCAGCACCGGGATCTGGCGGCTCTTGAAGATCTGCACGCCCTTGTCCTCGATGAGGTAGGGGGCGGAGATGACGGTACCAACCCGAATGCCGCGATACTGCACCGCCGCGCCCGGGTGCAGGCCACCGACGTTGTCATCGAACAGGAAGACGTAGTCGATGAACTGATCCAGACTACCGGCCAGCACGCTCGCCTCATCCTGGAACAGGGTGAACCCTTCCATCTGTTTGACCGGTTCGCCAGGCGCCCAGCCGGGTGGCAGACCCATGGTGATGCCGCCATCGATCAGGCTCTCCAGCGAATCCATCTTCACCTTCATCCCCTCGCTGCTCATGGAGACCTCGAAGCCCGGTGTCATCCAGAAGCGGGAGTTGCTGCTCACCAGAATGTCATAGGGGGCGTGGATGAAGATTTGATACTGCATCTCGCTCTTTTCCGGCAGGAACTTCGCCTCTTCCACCTGACCTATGGTGAAGCCCTGATAGTTGATGGGGGAGCCTTCCCCGAGCGCGCGAGTGTCGCGACTGCTGAGGGTGAGACGCAGCCCCTTGGCATCGAGGGAGGCGAGCGGCGGTTTGTCGAGCATGGCGTATTCGTCCCGCGCCCGACCTTTCTTGCCGGGGGCGAGTTCGATATAGGCGCCGGAGAGCAGGGTGCTCAGGCCCGACACCCCTTCACGGCCCACTCTGGGTTTGACCACCCAGAACTGGCTGTCACCGCGCAGCATGCCGGAGGCGGCATTGGTCAGCCGCCCTTTCAGCACGGCATGGCTGTAGTCATCGCTCAGCTCGACGGCCTCAATGCGGCCGACGTCCACTTCGCGGGAGCGGATCACCGTCTTGCCAGCGACTATGCCCTCGGCAGTGGCGACTGTCAGGGTGAAACTGGGGCCCTGGGAGTACCAGTGCTGGAACAGCATCCAGAGACCGATGAACAGCGCCAGCAGGGGCACCATCCAGATTGCGGCGGCAGAGCTCAGAAAGTCAGAGCCCGGTTTCCACCTTTTTTTACGCTCACTCACGTTCGCGTTCTCCTTGTTGTAAATCCCAGATCAGGCGGGAGTCGAAACTCATGGCGGCGACCATGGTGATCAGCACCACACCAGCAAATGCGACGGCCGCAGGGCCGGGGTAGATGGTCATCAGATTGTCGAGCCGGATCAGGCCCGCCAGAATGGCCACCACGAAGACGTCGATCATCGACCAGCGTCCGACAAATTCGGTCATGCGATAGAGTTTGAGCTTGCCGAGGGGGGAGGTGACATTGCAGCGCTGCACCATATAGCAAAGCCAGAATAGCGCCAGTATTTTCACCAGCGGCACCACCACGCTGGCGAAAAAGATCACCGCCGCTATGGGGTAGGAGCCCATGGCCCAGAGCAGCACCACACCGCCGAGGATGGTGGAGGGGCTGTCATCCCCGAGAAACACCGTATCCATGATGGGATAGACGTTGGCCGGAATGTAGAGAATGGCGGAGGTAAACAGCAGCGCCCAGGTGCGGTTCAGGCCGCCCGGCTTGCGGGCATGCAGCTTGCCGCCGCAGCGGGAGCAGCTGTGGCTGCCCACCTCGCTCAGAGCGCCACAGATATGGCAGCCCACCAGACCTGATTCCATCGCGCCCGCTTCCGGGTCGATCTCCCGCGCCTCGGTAGGGCCGAACAGCCGCTGCCACAGCCACATCTGATCCAGCGAGGAGATCATCTTGATGAGCAGCACGGTGTAACCGACGAAAGCCCAGAATGACAGCCCCATCTTGATGTCGGCCATCCCCATCAGCTTGACCAGCGAGATGAGCACCCCCACCAGAAAGACATCCACCATCAGCCAGGGTTTGATCCGGCAGAGCAGACGGCCGAGGGAGCGCAGGGCGTTGCTGTGCAGATCTTTATCAACCCGCCACAGCACCAGCATGATGGATCCCATATAGACCAGCGGCAGGCCGATCAGGGTCAGGCTCAGTACCGCGCCGAGAAACAGATAGCCCTCATCCACCAGGGTGGTGATGCTCTGCAAAAAGGTCATCTCCTGGCCCACCCCTTTGGCCGAGAAGGACATAAAGGTAAAGGCATTGGCGAGCACGAACATGATGAGTGCCGCGAACCCGTAGGAGATCGGTCGCAACTCCTGTTGTGGCAGGTGGCGACTCAGGGTGTGTCCGCAACGGGGGCAGCAGCTGGCCTGTCCCACCTCGAGCGGTGTGGCCGGTATCAGCAGGTCACACTCTTCGCAGGCAGTGGCATCATGGACATAGGTGGTGTGGTGTTGGTGTGAAACCGGATGCAAGATAAAACCCCAGATAAGGCCCGTGGTAGAGCCAGAGCTGGCGATTATCGCAGTTGTGCTGGTCAGCGACCAGCCCCCGGAGGGCGCTATTGCTGGCGGGAGTGAGAATGACTTTGACAAGCCAGTGCCCATTTAGCACAATCAAACGCCACTTTTTTTCCGCGGGACAATAATTTATGACAACTGAATCCCCCAGCTACTCCACGATTGAGCAAGCCTTCTCCCTCGGGAACGGGCAAGATTCTGCCCTCAACTGGTTGCGCAAGAACCGCAGTCAGGTCGCTATTTTTCTGGTGAGCGGCATCAAGCTGGAAGGCACCATCAGCGGGTTCGACCAGTACAGCGTGCTGCTGACCGATGCTCATGGTAACCAGCAGCTGGTCTACAAGGCCAAAATCTCTACCATCGCCATGCACACCGGCCGTCCGCAGGTGAATATCCAGCGTGCTCGCAAGCCACGTGTCTCCATGGCGCCGCGCCCCCACGGTGCGCCGGGTCGTTATGACGACAATCAGGGCGGCGGCAACAACGAGTAATCGTCTGCCCCGCACTCCCCGTTGACGCGCCCTGCGTCAGCGGCTGACGGAACCTGCTCTCATTTTCATTCATGTCCCGTATGAGAGCCGGTTCCGGTTATCGCCCCTTGCAGGGCGATATTTTTTTCCGCACTACGCCGTTATGCCGACTGGTTGACCCTCTTTGACCATGCAGGTCTGCATACCCGCCGCTTCTCCGGCCTGTACCCCGATACCGGTATCTTCAAACACCAGACAGCCTGATGGCTCGACCCCCAGCTTGCTGGCGACCAGCAGGAAGGTGTCCGGATTGGGCTTGTGCAGCTCCACATCGTCTGCGGTGACCACCACAGAGAAGTAGCGATCCAGCCCGGTGTTGCGCAGCACCGCTTCGGCGTTGACGCGGGGCGAGCCGGTGCCGATCCCCATCGGGATGACGCCATGATAGCGCTCGACCAGCGCCTGCATGGCCGGAAAGACGGTCGCCTTGTGCAGGTTGGCCACATAGCGGGCGGTCTTGCAGCGGGTGACTTCGATCGGATCGAGGGGGATCTGCTGCTCCTGTGCCACCAGCAGGGCTATCTTGCGGCTCGGCATGCCACCCAGCTCATAAAACCAGTCGGCGTCGAAGTGAAAGCCAAACTCGCGGGCAGTGTGTTCCCAGGCGGCGAGGTGCAGCGGCATGGAGTCGACCAGGGTGCCATCAAGGTCAAAGACCAGGCCTTGGAATCCGGAAAGCGTCATGGTGCGGGTCAGTCTCTGAAAAAAGGGAGCCCATTCTAGCCAGTGGCTCCCCGCCTCGCCATCACCTAGCTGGTGAGAAACGCTTGCCCCCACATTTGTGACTGAAAATAGACGGGGGTGAGCTGGGCCGGATCGAGTTGATATTTGGGGGCAAGTTGTTCCAGCAGGGCCCAGTTGCCCTGTTCATAGGTGCTGACCAGCTGAAACAGATAAAAGAGTGGCCCTTCGTGCAGTTCGATGGCGCGCTGCACGCTCTTGGGCAGGTGGGCCATCAACGGCTCCGACAGCAGGGAGCCATCGAGCACCAGTCCTACCAGAAAGGCCCAGCTGGCCTCCGTTTTACCGAGGGCGGTGAGGGCAATCAGCTCGCAGAAGCGGCCGCGGGCGATGGCCATGCGGGTGCAGGCCTCCGGCATGTGCTGGCTCACCCGGGCCAGACCGTTGATCAACACGAACTTGCGGATCTCCTGCTCCCCCAGATAGGAGAGGGCGCGGGGTACCGAGGTGATGGGGGCGGCATGATCGAAGCCGGGGGCGTTGACGTAGGTGAGCAGCAGGCCGGGCAGCCAGGCATCCTGCTCCAGCAGGCGGGCTACCTGGGCGAAGGAGAACTCTTCGTGGCAGATGAGCTGGAGGATCTGCTGTACCAGCGCCATATCGGGCTGATTGGCTCGCTGATTGACCAGCTCCGGACGGGCGAGAAAGCCGCCGGCAAAGAAGTCGACCCCTGCCTCCCGCAGCGGGAGAAAATCCGCCCAGGTTTCGATGTTCAGCGCCATCCGCTTGTGTTCGGTGGGCTGGCAGATCCCCTCTTCCCCCATCCAGTACACCAGCAGGCGGCTGGCGCCGAGCCAGCGTGGATCCCGGTTGGCGCCGTGCACCGCCAGTCTGCGCCGACTGTCGCGCCACTGCTCCAGCACCGGGAACGAGTTGGGCTGGCGTTCACTGGAGGCTTCAACCAGCGGGATCGCGTCCTGATCCAGCAGCAGGGGACGCTGTTCATCGAGCTGTTCGTGGGTGAAGGGCACCAGATATTGACGCCCCTGCGCCAGCAGGCGGCAATGTTGCGCCAGTGAAGGCCATTCGGCCGGTGAGCTTAGCTGATAGTCGATGCCGTAGGCCACCAGAGCCAGGCGACGATTGAAGATAGGGTAGCGACGCAACAGCATGGGATCACCGATAGGCCAGAGTGCGGGCCCTCCCTTGTGACTTGGCGTGGTAGAGCGCCTGGTCAGCCTGTTCAGTCAGGGTCTGCCATGCTCCGTCCTGGGAGGGAACCAGATAGCTAAAGCCTATGCTAACCGTAATGAAATCAGCAACCCGCGAGGCGGGATGGGGCATTTTCAAGCGGGCAAGACCATCGTGGATCCGTCCGGCCAGCTGTTCGGCCTCACCGGGTTGGGGGGCGCAGAGCAGAATGACGAACTCCTCCCCGCCGTAACGGGCTACCAGATTAGTGCAGCGCCGCTCTGCATCCCGCAGCACATGGGCCACCTGTTGCAGGCAAAGATCCCCCTTGGCATGGCCGAAGTGGTCGTTGTAGGCCTTGAACTCGTCCACATCGATCATCAATACCGCCAGCAGGTTCTGGGTGCGCCGTGCCCACTCCCACTCCCGCTGCATGGTGATGTCCCACTGGCGCCGGTTGGCGATGCCGGTGAGGGGATCTTCCAGCGACAGCAGGGAGAGGCGGTGATTGGCCTCCTCCAGCGCACGGTTGGTCTCGGCCAGCTGCATGGTGCGCTCGGCGACCCGGGCCTCCAGCTGGCGGTTGAGGGTTTCCAGCTGCTCCTGGGTGCGCTGGCGGATCAGCAGTTGTGACAGGATGGCGGCGTACTGTTTGAAGATCTCGCTCTGATAGGCTTTGAGCGGACGGTGCCAGAGCAGGTTGTCGGCGGCGATCCAGCCGATGGGGGTGGTGCCATCCCACAGCGATACCATGGCGTTCCAGCCACGGCCCACCTGCTGCTTCTCGTAGTAGAGAGGGGTATCTTCCATCACCAGCACGTAATCCTTGCGCCTGAGCGCCTCTTGCACCGTGGGGTGATCCGGAATGGGGCTGATGAAGTTGTGTTCATCCATCAGCTCGCCGTCCTCGCTGGTGCCCCAGGTGCCGCGCATGGTCTTGCCATCGGGTTCGATCAGGAAGATGGCGACCCGATCGAATTGCAGTTCCTTGCGGGCCAGCAGCACGGCATCCCGCAGCAGATCGTTCTCGCTGCGACTGCGGGAGAGGGTGACGCTGACCATGTGCAGCGCCTGCAACATGGTGAGGAAGGAGCCCTGCAGTGCCTGACTCTGTACCAGATCGGTCTGGGTATGGAGCCGCTGGTCCCGCTCCTGATTGACCTGGCTGGAGAGCAGGTGATTGCTGAGCTCGGCTGTCAGATAGTGGATAAGGAGCTGGATGCCCTGACGCTGGTGGGAGGAGAGGCGGTCGATGCGGCGGCGGGTCTCCAGATAGATGACCCCTTCCAGCTTCATGTGACGCTTGAGAGGGAAACAGGCGCGTAACTGCGGCTGGGCGGGCTCCACATTTTCGCCGGGAGCCGGCGGTGGCTGGAGTTGTTCGATCACCAGTTGTCCCTTCTCCATCGCCTTGTCGATCAGGTGGTGGGGCAGGGTCAATTGACCGAGATGGGCGAGATCAAGCGTGGTCAGCCCGTGATCGAGCTGAAAACTGTAGAGCTGCGGTTCGGGGGCTTTTAGCCAGAGGTAGAGGCGTTCGGCATCGGTTTTTTCACGGATGGTGGCGAGGCTCACTTCGCATAACTGAGCGAAGTTGGTGAAGTGTTCCGGGTCCCATTCCTGCATACCAATATCCCTTGGATTGTACCCAAGCGAGTATAGACATATTTCTCCTTGATTAATATGTCAGAAAGGAGAAGTGGCGCACATAATGGTTGCTTTAAGTCATTCTGGTGGAGACATTCACTGCGTTCTTTGCCAATCGTGGCTAGAACTGTGTGCCATAACGGTATATATGGCAGCTTGTAGGGTGGGATGCCGGGCAAAAAAGAGCCCGCACGATGGCGGGCTCTCGGGCAGATCAGATGATTCTGCGCGGCTTATTCTGCCTTGGGGGCAGTCTCAGCAGGCGTTTCACTGCTATCGGCTGGCGCACTCTCGGCCGCCGGGGCTTCCGGTGCCGGACCAGGCACCAGATCCACTGCCGGTTTGGCGATGAGGGAGCGGGTCTCTTCCACCGCTTCGGTCAGCTTGACCTCGATGATCTGGCCCAGCTCGTAGACCACCTCGGTCTTGTCCAGATAGACGCGGCCGTTGTCCCAGTTGCACTCCAGTCGATCCTTGTTGTCGAGGATGTGACGGGCAGGCATAAAGACCACGGCGCCGTTCTCCTGCAGACGCAGCTTGAGACCGGCACGCATCACGTCGATGATCTCGGCGTTGAACACCTTGTCGGTGCCAGCATCGGCCTTGAGGTAGCGAACATAGAGCCAGTCGCCGATATCGCGCTCCACCATGCGGTGCAGACGGCGGCAGGCGGTCAGATGCTCGGTGAGCTCGGTGCTCGGGCGCTCGCCCGGTGTCTTGCCGGCGATGACGGCTTTGAGCAGACGATGGTTGACCATATCGCCGTACTTGCGAATAGGTGACGTCCAGGTGGCGTAGGCATCCAGACCCAGGCCGTAGTGGGCGCCCGGCTCGGAGGACATCAGCGCATAGCTCTGGAAACGGCGGACCTTGCCATCCAGCCAGCGGGTGTCGAGGTTGTCGATCCAGCGGCGCAGGGCACAGAAGCCGGAGAGGCTGGCGATCTCGTCGCGCTCGAACGGGGCTTCGGCACTCTTCAGCAGGTCGATGGCGCCGTCGAGGGACTCTTCGTCAAAGCCGGTGTGAACGTTGAAGATGCCGTAACCGACGCTCTTGCCCAGCACGCGACCGGCGCAGATGTTGGCGGCGATCATCGACTCTTCCACCATGCGGTTGGCGATGCGGCGCGGCTCGACGTGGATGGCCAGCACTTCGCCATTCTCGCCCAGCTCGAAGTCGTAGTCGGGTCTGTCCGGGAACACCAGCGCATGTTCGGTGCGCCACTTGATGCGCGCCTCGGTCATGGCCTTCATCAGCGGCAGCTGGGCCAGTACGCCGGCGTCGATGGCCAGCTCTTTGCCATGCTCGGCCCAGTCGGAGACGTCGTCATAGTTGAGACGGGCGTGGGAGCAGATGCGGGCGGCGAAGAACTCGGTCTCCTCCAGCAGCAGACCATCTTCGGCGATGAGCAGACGGGCGCACAGGGTGTTGCGCTCCTCGCCTTCCTTCAGGGAGCAGAGCTCGTCGGAGAGGGTGCGCGGGATCATCGGTACGTTGCGGCCCGGCATGTAGACGGTGAAGGCGCGCTGGGCGGCTTCCTTGTCCAGCTCGCTCCCTTCGGCCACATAGGCGGTCGGGTCGGCGATGGCGACCAGCAGCTCCCAGCCGTTATCCAGCTTGGTGATGGCCAGCGCATCGTCCATGTCCTTGGTCTTGGCACCGTCGATGGTGAAGAAAGGCACCTTGGTCAGGTCACGACGGGGTAGCTCCTCCTCTTCGATCACCTTCCACTCTGGCAGATCAGCCGGTTCGACCTGGGCCAGGTTGTGGCGCGCCAGCACCACCCACCAGGGCACGTTGTGATCTTCCTGTGCGGCGATCTTCTGGGTGATCTCGGCAGAGAAGTTGCCGTCAACCAGCGCATGGCGCTTGAGGGTGGCGACCACCCAGTCCCCTTCCTTGAACTCTTTCTCATCCAGACCCTTCTTGACGCGGGCCTTGATGGCATCCTTGATCAGCGGGTGGTCGGCGACCACGTTGAGGCGGTCGCGGAACATCTTGACCCGGGCCACGAAGCGGGTGACGGACTGCTCCAGCAGGGCATCCGGCTCGGCCACTTCCTTCTCTTTTTCGGTGCGGATCAGGGCGCTCACCCGGTCACCGTGCATCACCTTCTTCATGTAGGGAGGCGGCACGAAATAGCTGGTCTTCTCATCGACTTCCAGAAAGCCGAAGCCCCGGTCCGAGGCGCGGATCACACCCTCTTTCTTCGGGATGTTTTCGCGGATTTGTTGCTTGAGCTGGGCCAGCAGCGGATTGTCTTGGAACATAAGTGAGGAACCTGAAGTGAAAACCTGGGTGGAGACCTGATGAAGGATCGCCCAGCACTATACGTTTTTAGTCCTGCAAAGCCAAGGTGAATGGCCTGCTCAGCGTGGTTTCAACTGCGATCTGGCATGGTCGATAAGGCGTTGGGAGAGCTGCTTGTGAACCCCTTTTTCTAGTACCCAGCGGTGCCAGTAGAGGCGTTCCGTCAGGACGTGGTCGGGACTGAGGTTGAGTAGTGACCCGTCAGCCAGCTGGCCTCTGATTTGCAATTCGGGAATGAGGCAGTAGGCCAACCCCTGTTCGGCCATGGCGACGAAGGCCTCTGACGAGTGGACCGTATGGCAGGGATAACCGCCCGGCTCCAGTCCGAAGTGTTCTCTCATAAAGCTC
>NZ_QAJD01000005.1:48834-66371 GCF_003061465.1 Aeromonas sp. HMWF017 | reverse complement strand
AGCCGCACCCTCGACAAGGTCCGCGAGGGTCAGGCCTTTGGCGCAGTCAGCCTGCATCCCCAACCGCTGGCGGTAAGCAGATAGTTCATCTCACCGAGCTCATCGACGCAGCAACCCGCCAGCGGTTGGGGATGCAGGCTGACTGCGCCAAAGGCCTGACCCTCGCGGACCTTGTCGAGGGTGCGGCTCTCGTCATCGACCAGCAGGTTGAGTTCGATGGGGTGCTGTTTCAACAAGGGGGCAATGGCGGGCAAAAACCAAGTGGCCAGGCTGTCGGCGTTCACGGCGATGCTGATCCGGATTGGCCCTTGCGGCTCATCGGGAGCCAGCTCCCCCGCCAGTTCGAGCTCGAGCTGGTGTACCTGCCGATAGTGGGCCAGCAGTTTTTGGCCGAGTGGCGTGGCCTGCAGCGGTTGGCTGCGAATGAGTAGCGGCTCGGCAAACTGCTGCTCCAGCTGCTTGATCCGCTGGGAGATGGCCGACTGGGTGATATGGAGCGACTTGGCCGCCCGATCGAAGTTCTGCTCCTGCAGTACCGCATCCAGCGCCCGCAGCAGTTTGTAGTCCAGCTCTTTCATCTTCTCCCCCTTCCGTTGCCCAAGGGCTGACTCTACGTCACTCGGCAGGGGACAACAATGGGCGGCGGAAGGGGCGTTGCGCTGTGATATCTGACAGTGGTGGTCTGTCTTGTAAGGAAGGCATACTGCTAGAGACCGCAGGGGGCAGCCCTGCGGGGTCATAGCGATACAGCGATATGTTTATCCCGGGCCTGTTTTCCCGGGATTTTTTATATCTGGGCCGCTAACTCATGCGAGCGATAGGTGGCAGTTTGATAGTGTCCGATAAGCGGCTGCGAGACCGCCAGAGCAAATCGCTCATCCAGATAAAAGCGCAGGCCGACACCTTTCACTGCACCGAGATCTACTGCTTGGCGGTGGCCCAGACGAGCCATAGGGATTCCGAGACGGCGGAAAATGCGTTCTGCGGGCAGGCTGGCTACACCAACAAACTCTTTGATGCCGTTGGCTGTAGCAAACGCATAGGCTTCCCGAAGGAGTACGCAGGTCAGCTCGCTGACACCATTGGTCATGCACGGAGCGCGGGTCGCATCGATAGCCAGACGAGTGAGTTCCCAGATCTCGGGAGTGCGGGGCGCGTTTTCACCGGCAAGGGCGGTGGGAAAAATGCTGGGCAACATATAGGCGCTGGCGCAACTGAGCAGACGGATACAGGCGCAGACTCCTTGTTCATCTTCGACCAGCACCCAATGGGTGTCTGGTGTGTCAAAGCGGTCGCGTTCCAAACCGTGGTAAGACTCGACGTCCCAGCCTAGCCGGTCGGAAAAGACGCGATTTCGAAATTGATAGAGTTCGTTCTCTACGGCGTTTCGTGGGTGATCTCTCAATTTTCCTTTGAAAACCAACATTATGAACTCTCTCTCTGCCTGTTCGCCGTTATAATCAGAAGCTTGGCCAGGGGGGCTAGCATATGAAACAAGAGCAACTGTTTGAGTATCTGGAACATTTCACTTCGGTGACGGATGGTGACCGTCTTGCCGGATTGATCGGTCGCTTTACGGTCGATATGGGTTATGACTATTACGGCTTTACCCTGATCATTCCGATGTCGATGCAAAGACCCAAAGTGGTACTGTTTAATCAGTGCCCTATCTCCTGGGTACAGACCTATACCGATAACAACATGCTGGCGTGCGACCCTGTGATCCGGTTGGCACGCAAGCAGACGCTGCCCATTTACTGGAACCGCCTCGATGAGCGGGCCAGTTTTCTGCAGGAGGGAACCATGGACGTGATGGGGCTGGCCGCCGAGTTCGGATTGCGCAATGGCATCTCCTTCCCTCTGCACGGCGCAGCCGGGGAGAACGGTATCCTCTCCTTCATCACCTCCGAACGGGCCTCGAGCGATCTGTTGCTGGAGTCCTCGCCGATCCTCTCCTGGATGGCCAATTACATCTTCGAGGCTGCGATCAGGGTTGTGCGCCTGAGGGATTCGGATCAACAAGCCGTCCTGACGGATCGTGAGACCGAATGCCTGTTCTGGGCCAGTGAGGGGAAAACATCGGGGGAGATCGCCTGCATTTTGGGGATCACCGAGCGTACGGTGAATTACCACCTCAATCAGGTCACTCGCAAAACTGGCTCTATGAATCGTTATCAGGCCATTGCCAAGGGGATTAGCAGTGGCATTTTGCTGCCGAATCTTGAGCATGTAGTTGTCACCAACTTCCCCAAGCTGATGCAATAGAACCTGTTGATTCTCGGGGCTGAGCGGCGGACTCTCAATTGTCAGATCCTGCTATTGACTATTGGTTTCGGATGGGGCTTTTGGTGACTCCGGCTGATTAGCAAAATGAATCAATTAGTAAATCAATGAATTTCTAAGAAGGAACCGCCATCGCTATAGTGCCGCTCATTCATCATTTCGAACGGTGCTCTCCATGATGCTCGCAACGACACTGCAAGGCTTCACCATCGGTCTGGCCATGATCATCCCCATCGGCGCCCAGAATGCCTTTGTGCTGAGCCGGGGCATCCATCGCAATCACCATCTGCTGACGGCCACGCTCTGCAGTTTCTGCGATCTCACCCTGATTGCTATCGGCGTATTTGGCGGAGCCAATCTGCTGGCCGCCAGCCCCCTCGGCATGGCGCTACTCACTTGGGGTGGTGTGCTGTTTCTCGGCTGGTTTGGTGGCCGTTCCCTGCTCAGTGCCTGGCGCGGTAAAGGGGAGGGAGTTGCCGATTCTGCTCAGCAGATGGGGGCCAAAAGCGTGCTGGCGATGACGCTGGGAGTTACGCTGCTCAATCCTCACGTCTATCTCGATACATTGATGCTGCTCGGCTCCCTTGGCAGTCAGGTGAGCGAGTCCCTGCGTCCGGCCTTTGCTGCGGGGGCCATGCTGGCCTCGTTGGTGTGGTTCTACTCGCTGGCGTTGGGGGCGGCGGCACTGGCGCCCTGGTTGGCCCGCGGCCGGGTGCAGCAGGGGATCGATCTGCTGGTTGGCATCATCATGTTGAGCCTGGCTGTTCAACTGGCCATAGGACGTTGAGGAAGTTAAGGCGGCAGGAATGAGCGACCGGTAACAAAAAGATGCCACTCACATGAGTGGCATCTTTGCTATTGAAAGGGGTCAGACCCTGAACTGGGAGAGCAGGCGCTGCTGCAGCAGGCTGGCCTGATGGAGCGAGGAGGCGAGTTGCAGACACTCCTGCGCCTCCTGTTCGCCGGTTCTGGCTTGCAGACTGATGCCGGAGACCTTGTCAGAGGAGTGGCTCAGAGTGTGTGACAGTTGCCCGGTAGCCACGGCTACCTGCTGCACCATGTCGGCCAGCTGGTCGATGGCGCCTTCCACCTTGAACAGGATCTGCTTGGTGTTCTCGGAGTCCTGCATGCCAGACTCCACCGTCTTGAGGTTGCGTTGCATCATCAGATAGGCGGTTTCGGTCTGCTGCTGAATGCTGCTGATCACCTGGCTAATTTCGGCGCTTGATGTCGCCGTGCGATTGGCCAGGGTGCGCACCTCGTCCGCAACCACCGCAAAGCCACGTCCCATCTCCCCCGCGCGGGCCGCTTCGATGGCCGCATTGAGGGCCAGCAGGTTGGTCTGTTCCGAGATGCCGCTGATGGTGGAGATGATCTGGCCAATCTGACCCGCCTGCTCCTTGAGGGAGTTGATGGCGATGGCACACTCGCTCACCTCCTGTACCACCCGTTGCATGCCCGCGCTGGCGGAGGCGACATACTGGCTGCTCTCGGTGGTCAGCTGGCGCACCTCGTTGGCATTGTGGGCCGCCATGCTGCAGTTGTCCGAGATACCTGTGGCGACTTGCACCATCTGTTCACTGTCGTGGTGCAGGGCCAGCGCATGTTCGGCGGTCTGGCGGCTGCTCTGGCTGATTGCCTCCACCCGGTTGACCGAGGTGTGAACGTGCTCGCTGATGTGCTGGTTGTTGTCCATGGTGGAGCTGATCATCTTCTGCAGTTTCTCGATGAAACGATCCACGCTGTTGGCCAGCGAGCCTATCTCGTCATCCCGTTGCAGGTTGATGCGGGCGTTGAGGTCTCCCTCGCCGGCGGCGATATCCTGCATTCGTTTGTCTACTTGCAGCAGTGGGGTTACCAGTTTGCGGGTCAGCCAGAAGCCGCAGAGGGTGACCATGATCAGGCTCAGCAACAGGCCACCCAGCAGCAGGGTTCGGGTCTGGCTGATGATGCCGTTGAGCTGGGCCACCTGATCCTCGACGGTGGCATCGCCGCTCTCCTCGATGGCAACCAGCTGTTGTCGCAGCTCATCGGCACTGACCTCATAGGCGGACTGCTGGGCCTGATAGCTGCCGAGCGCATCGACCCACTGTCCCATCAGTTGCTGATGCCGGGCCAACAGGGCGCGATACTCTGCCGACAGTGTCTTGCCGGCAAATTCCCCGGTTCCCTCGATATCGAACAGCCCGGTGCCGAGCATGCTGTCGATCGCTTCGTGGTAGAAATCGGTCGCCTCTTTCAACTCGGCCTTGATCGCCTCTGTGACTCCTTGTCTGCGCATCTTCTCCAGCGCATAGAGTTGGCGCAAAAAGCCTATGTTGGATTCCATCCCCCCGTCGGCCGCTTCCCAACGGGTGGAGAGGCCGCTGTTCCAACTGATGGTCTGGTCGGGGGATTGGGTCAGCGCCTCGACCGCGCCATCGCCGATCACCTCCAGCTGGGTCGAGAGGCGGGCCATCAGGTCGGCGTTGTGATGCAGGGCCTGATCCACCTCGGTATAGGCGTGATAGAGCGCCAGCAGCTTCTCTTGTTGCTGTTGATAGTCCTGCTTGTGCTGTTCCATGGTGGCAAGGGCTGCACCATCAATGAGCTGCCCCTGGCTGACCCGGGCCAGCGCGTCATCTGTCGCCGCCTTGGCTGCATCGAGTTCGGCGCGATTGAGCGGGGTGCCGTTTTGCATCTTCTGAATCTGTAGCTGTTGATTGCCCAGCTCTATGGAGCCCTCCATGGCACCGTCGGCGGTCTGCCAGGCGGCGCCCAGTACGTAGGAGAGCAGATTGGCTAGCCGCTGGCTGCCATACCAGCCAACGACCCCCATGCCCAGCGTACAGCCGAGCAATATGGCAAGACCCAGATTGGCGGTGGTAACAATTTTCATGTGATGGCCTTCCTTGGTATCGACATTGGCACCAGTTTCGGTTCCGAACGGGTTTAGTGTAGTGGTTTATCCCCCGCTCGGGGGCCGGTGCGGCGCTGAAACATCCCGTGCACTGGCTGCACCCGATCAAGCATGGTGGAAAATTGGATAAAAAGCCTCTCTGACCACAAGGGTGTTGCTGCCCTATGCTGGATACTTATCCAGTTATTCTTTATGCTATGAGCCAATTTACGAATAGTTGTATTGGTGAGGAGAGAGCCGTGATTGGTCGCTTGAGAGGCATTGTCATTGAAAAGCAGCCCCCCGAGGTCCTGCTGGAAGTGGGCGGGGTTGGCTATGAGGTGCAGATGCCGATGAGCTGCTTCTATGATTTGCCGGAGATCGGCAAGGAAGCGACCATCCATACTCACTTCGTGGTGCGGGAAGATGCCCAGTTGCTCTATGGTTTCAACCACAAACAGGAGCGGGCACTGTTCCGCGAGCTGATCAAGACCAACGGAGTCGGCCCCAAGCTGGCGCTGGCTATTCTCTCCGGCATGACAGCTACCCAGTTTGTGCTGAGTGTCGAACGTGAAGAGATAAGCTCTTTGGTCAAACTGCCGGGAGTCGGCAAGAAGACCGCCGAGCGGCTGGTGGTGGAGATGAAGGATCGCCTCAAGGGGTGGGTCAGTCACGACCTCTTCTCCCCGGCCATGGTCACCCTGCCAGCCAGTGAGCCCGAATTGCGGGCACCGGATGTGACCGAGGAGGCGGCCAGTGCGCTGGTGGCCCTCGGTTACAAGCCGCAGCAGGCGAGTCAGATTGTCAGCAAGATCGCCAAAGAGGGGATGTCGGTGGAAGATATCATCCGTGAATCCCTGCGTAGCCTGGTATGAGGTAGTTGATGATTGAAGCAGACCGCCTCATTTCGGCCAGTGCTGCCCGTGAGGATGACATTATTGACCGGGCTATCCGCCCCAAGAAGCTGGCTGACTACACCGGTCAGGATACCGTCTGCGAGCAGATGGAGATCTTTATCGAAGCGGCCCGTCAGCGGGGAGAAGCGCTCGATCACCTGCTGATCTTCGGCCCGCCGGGTCTGGGCAAGACAACCCTCGCCAACATCGTCGCCAACGAGATGGGGGTCAATATCAAGACCACCTCCGGCCCGGTGCTGGAGAAAGCGGGGGATCTGGCGGCGCTGCTCACCAACCTCGAACCGAACGATGTGCTGTTCATCGACGAGATCCATCGCCTCAGCCCGGTGGTGGAAGAGGTGCTCTATCCGGCGATGGAGGATTACCAGCTCGACATCATGATCGGGGAGGGACCCGCAGCTCGCTCCATCAAGCTGGATCTGCCTCCCTTCACCCTGATTGGCGCCACCACTCGGGCTGGTTCACTCACCAGCCCGCTGCGGGATCGCTTCGGTATCGTCCAGCGGCTGGAGTTCTACAACGTCAAGGACCTGACCGATATCGTCTCCCGCAGTGCCCGTTGTCTGGGGCTAGACATGACGGAAGATGGTGCCATTGAGGTCGCCCGTCGCTCTCGCGGCACGCCGCGGATTGCTAACCGTTTGTTAAGGCGGGTGCGCGACTTTGCCCAGGTGAAATCCGATGGCCGGATCGACGGCCCCATTGCTGCTCGCGCCATGGACATGCTGGATGTCGATAATGAAGGCTTCGACTTCATGGACCGCAAGTTATTGTTGGCTGTCATAGACAAGTTTATGGGGGGCCCGGTGGGTCTCGATAATCTGGCCGCCGCGATCGGGGAAGAGAAAGATACTATCGAAGATGTGCTGGAGCCTTATCTGATCCAGCAAGGGTATCTGCAACGTACACCCAGAGGACGGATTGCGACCACACGAGCCTACGCTCATTTCGGTCTTCAGCGACCAGATGAGAAGTAAAAACAGTCGTTTGAACATGAAACCGCCGTCAAAGGCGGTTTTTTATTATCCGGGCAAAAAAAAGCCCACGGCGGATGCGGTGGGCAAAGACAATTCAGGATGGATGTTCACAGACAGTGAGTGCGTCTGGACACAGACCGGAAAATAAACAGGTGAGCCGTCGCGAGCTCTCAGAGTCGGTTCAGTTGATAGAGCTGAACAAAGGAAAGCTTGTAGTAACGGATGGTTTTAGCAACAAACTTTTTCATCTTCGATTCCAATAGACAGGTTCAAATTGATCGTCGAATACGTACCGTGAACCCGGATTAACCGGCCTGTATCCAAGGGTATGCCCTCACTGCGAGGCGCATTGTAGGAGTTCGAATCGACCCCGGCAAACAAGAAAAATTGCACTCTTCAAATTAGTTTATCTAATGTCTTTGTTGATGAAATTGGTTCGCATGAGTATGCATTCTTTGCAATTTTAAATTGAGTTTTCGAATCAGATTGCCTGACTCGGATAACATGGAAAAAGGCGCGTCATTCACGCTTTTCAAATTAAACCGAGTGGCGGGATGTTAAATTCTTAAATTGATTTAAATCAATGTTTTACGCTTTATCGTGTTTTGTGATCTGGCTCGCGTCAATAATCGTGAAATAGATTAAAAATGCCTTTCAAAGCCATGTATTGCGGGTCCTTTTACATTGATTTCAATCAAATAAAGGTGATATAAAAACCCGGTCATCATGGGCGAGAATAAATTCAGGCTGATTGTTTTGGAATTGTTAAACATTAGCTTTATTTGTGTTCTCGTATTGCCTTGTTGTTAATGCCAGTGGTTACTGAACGCGTTTTGTTGTGACACGTCCCAATAAGGCTCATTCGATAACCTCCAACGGAAGCTTTGTGCTTAAAACTTAAAATAGCCGTGCCAATAATCGGTGAGGAAACATCATGATTGCTGAGCATGTGGTAGACCTATCGCGGTTCCAGTTCGCTGCGACGGCCCTTTATCACTTTTTGTTTGTACCCCTGACGCTGGGAATGGCCTTTCTCCTGGCGATCATGGAATCCGTCTATGTGATGACCAACAACACCATCTACCGGGACATGACCAAATTCTGGGGTAAGTTGTTTGGTATCAACTTTGCCTTGGGGGTCACCACAGGTCTGGCCATGGAGTTCCAGTTCGGGACGAACTGGGCTTACTACTCCCATTATGTCGGCGATATCTTCGGGGCCCCGCTGGCTATCGAAGGGCTGATGGCCTTCTTCCTGGAGTCCACCTTCGTCGGTATGTTCTTCTTTGGTTGGGATCGTCTGAGCAAGCATCAGCATCTGGCTGCCACCTGGTTGATGGCGCTGGGTACCAATCTCTCCGCCCTCTGGATCCTGGTCGCCAACGGCTGGATGCAGAACCCGGTCGGTGCCGAGTTCAATTTCGAATCCATGCGGATGGAGATGATGAGCTTCGCTGACGTGGTGCTCAACCCGGTTGCCCAGGTCAAGTTCGTCCACACTGTGGCGGCTGGTTATACCTGTGGCGCCATGTTTGTGCTGGGTATCTCCTCCTACTACCTGCTGAAGAATCGTGATGTGGCGTTTGCCCGTCGCTCCTTCGCCATTGCTGCTGCGTTCGGTATGGCTTCCATCGTGTCCGTGCTGATCCTCGGTGACGAATCCGGTTACGAGACCGGTGAAGTGCAGAAGGTGAAACTGGCCGCTATCGAAGCTGAGTGGGAGACTGAACCTGCTCCGGCCGCCTTTACCTTGTTCGGTATTCCGAATCAGGAAGAGATGCGCACCGACTACGCCATCAAGATCCCCTATGCACTGGGCATTATCGCGACCCGTTCTCTGGACGGTCAGGTAACCGGTCTGAAGGATCTGAAGAGCGAGCACGAACTGCGCGTCCGCAACGGTATGACCGCTTACGACCTGCTGACCAAGTTGCAATCCGGTGACAAGTCTGACGAGACCCGCGCTCGTTTCGACGAAGTGAAGCAGGATCTTGGCTACGGTCTGCTGCTCAAGCGCTACACCAGCAACGTGACCGATGCTACCGATGAGCAGATTAAGGCCGCCGTGGATGACTCCATCCCGCAGGTTCTGCCGCTGTTCTTCGCCTTCCGCATCATGGTTGCCGTCGGCATGCTGATGCTGGTGCTGATTGGTATAGCCTTCTATGACAGTGCCCGTCACCAGATCGGCAAGCGCAAGTGGCTGCTCAAGGGTCTGCTGTGGGGTATCCCGCTGCCGTGGATCGCGATCGAAGCTGGCTGGTTTGTCGCTGAGTATGGCCGCCAACCGTGGACCATTGCAGAGGTGTTGCCGACTTCCCTCTCTGCATCCAACCTGCCTGCAGCCGAGATCTGGTTCTCTCTGATCGGTATCTGCCTGTTCTATACCGTACTTCTGGTTATCGAGATGTACCTGATGTTCAAGTATGCCCGTCTTGGCCCCAGCAGCCTGAAGACTGGCAAGTATCACTTTGAACAGATCAAGGCATAAGGAGAGCGACCATGTTTGATTACGAAACTCTGCGTGTCATCTGGTGGGCTCTGGTCGGCGTACTGCTGATCGGTTTTGCCATCACTGACGGCTTCGACATGGGGGTAGGCGCACTGCTCCCGTTCGTCGGCAAGAAAGATGTCGAGCGCCGCGTGATGCTCAACACCATGGGGCCGCACTGGGAAGGTAACCAGGTTTGGCTGGTCACTGCCGGTGGCGCCTTGTTCGCCGCCTGGCCGATGGTGTATGCCGCAACCTTCTCCGGCTTCTACATCGCCATGATCCTGACTCTGATGGCGCTGTTCCTGCGTCCGGTCGGTTTCAAGTACCGCTCCCTGCGTGCTGATGCCAAATGGCGCAGCAACTGGGACTGGGCCTTGTTCGCCGGTAGTGCCGTGCCGCCCATCGTCTTTGGCGTAGCCTTTGGCAACCTGCTGCAAGGCGTTCCGTTCGAGTTTAACCAGTTCATGATGTTGACCTATCACGGCAACTTCTTTGGCCTGCTTAACCCGTTCGGCATTCTGGCTGGTCTGGTGAGCCTGTTCATGCTGCTCACCCAGGGCGCAACCTGGTTGATGATGAAGACCGACGGTGAAGTGCTGGCGCGTTCCCGCACGGCTGCCATGATCTGCTCACTGCTTACCTTGGTGCTGTTTGCTGCCGCGGGTTGGTGGGTAAGCGGTATGGAAGGGTATGTCATCGTCAAAGCTGCCGCGACTGACGCGGTATCCAACCCGATGAACAAGGAAGTTGTCCTGCAGGCTGGTGCCTGGATGAACAACTACACCCTCTATCCGTGGATGGTGGCTGCCCCTGTACTGGGCCTGGCCATGAGCCTGCTGACTGCGCTGTTTGCCCGCATGAACATCGGCTGGCTGGCGTTTACCAGCTCCTCGCTGGCGATTGCCGGGGTCATCCTCACTGCCGGTTTCTCCATGTTCCCGTTCGTGATGCCCTCAAGCCTTGAGCCGTCACTGAGCCTGACCATGTGGGATGCTACCGCCTCTTTCAACACCTTGCAGGTGATGACTGTGGCTGCAGCGATCTTCGTACCGATTGTGCTGGGTTACACCATCTGGACTTACATCAAGATGTTTGGCCGGGTAACCAACAAGCACATCGAAGATAACCAACAATCTCTCTATTAAGAGGTGCGCTGACAATGTGGTATTTCACCTGGATCCTGGGACTGTTGCTGGCCTGTGCATTTGGCATCATCAATGCGCTGTGGCTGGAACACACCGAGAACATGGATCGTCAGATCGATGAAAACAAGTGATCGACTCGCCAGGCTGGCCGCTCCACTGGAGCGGCAGCCGTGGCAGGGGTTGATGTTACTCGCGGCGGCCTTGTTGGCCGTCGCTATTTTACAGGCCCCCAATCTGATCGCGGCCAACACCAGCGAGCATGGTCTCTGGCTTGCTCCCTGGCTGATGTGGGCCGTCTGTTGTGGCGTACTTAACGGGCTTGGCTTTCATCTGAAAAGCCTGCCCGGACGTGTGCTGTTCAACCCCTGGCTCGCCTGGCCCAGTTTGTTGTATGGCCTCTGGCTGACACATTCATATTTCCTTTCATAAAAAACGGGGGGAGGCAGGATTTCCCTGTCTCCCCCTGCTTCTTTCCTATTCAGCCCTGCGCTATGATAGCCCCCCATCTGACTGTCGAATGGATCACAGATTGTTATGGGGGAAGTCTTTGAGTTTCCGGTGCGTGTCTACTACGAAGACACCGACGCCGGGGGCATCGTCTACAACGCCAATTATCTCAAGTTTATGGAACGTGCTCGCACCGAGTTTCTTCGTGCCAAAGGGGTCGAACAGGACGTCTGGCTGCAGGAGGGATATGCCTTCGTGGTGAGCCGAACTGAGATCGATTTCCGCTCGGCGGCCCGTTTTAATGAACTATTGAATGTATTAACGCAAGTGATTGAAGTGAAACGCGCATCCCTGCGCTTTTCGCAGCAGATCCTGGCGGCTGATGGACGACTGATCACCCAGGCCATGGTACAGATAGCCTGTGTCAGTCATCCGCAAATGAAACCTGTAGCTATACCTGAAAAAATCAAGGGAGTGCTGTTAAGTGCACGCTGAAATTTCGTTTATTGGCCTGTTTTGGCAAGCCAGCCTGTTGGTAAAACTGGTCATGATGACCCTGATGAGCATGTCTATTGTCTCGTGGGCGCTGATTATCCAGCGTTCAAAGGCGATCAAGGCGGCCAATCTCGCATCGGAACAGTTTGAAGATCGCTTCTGGTCAGGGGTCGATCTCAATCGCCTCTATCAGGAGTCCTCTTCCCGCCGCGATGATATCGAAGGCATGGAAGATATCTTCTACTCCGGCTTCAAGGAGTATGCCCGCTTGCTCAAGGCCGGTGCCCGTGGTCAGGATGCGGTGATGGATGGTACCTACCGCGCCATGCGCGTCTCCCTCTCCCGCGCGGTGGATGATCTGGAATCCAATCTGCCGGTGCTGGCGACCATCGGCTCCATCAGCCCCTATATCGGTCTGTTCGGTACCGTATGGGGGATCATGAACGCCTTTATCGCCCTGGGTCAGGTGCAGCAGGCCACCCTGCAGATGGTGGCTCCGGGTATCGCGGAAGCGCTGATCGCTACCGCCATGGGTCTGTTTGCCGCTATCCCGGCGGTTATCTTCTACAACCGCTTCTCCAACAAGGTCGAGCGGCTGGAGAACGCCTACGCCAACTTCATGGACGAGTTCACTACCATTCTGAACCGTCAAATTGCACAGCAGCAGGGTGATCAGTAATGCAAACCTATCAGCGGATCCGGCGCAAGAAGGTGGCCGAGATCAACGTGGTTCCCTATATCGACGTCATGCTGGTGCTGCTTATCATCTTTATGGCGGTCACGCCGGTGATCACGCAAGGGGTCAAGGTGGATCTGCCACAGGCTGAGTCCGAGCAGTTGCCGGAAGATGCCAAGCCGCCCTTCATCGTCAGCGTCAATACCGAAGGCGAGTATGTCATCAAGGCTGGCGAAGCCGATGACGAGCCGGTGCCAAGTGGCACGCCAGAGGCGATGCAACAATACATCACCGAAAAAGCCATGGGCTATCTGGCGATCAACCAGAATGCCCCCGTGGTGGTCGCGGGTGACAAGGCCGTGCGCTACGAAGAGGTGATCCTGTTGATGGTGGCCCTCAAGAAAGCGGGTGTGCCTCAGGTTGGCCTGATGACAGATCCGGTGAACTAACGGAGATGGATGTGAAGCGTGGTATTTCCGGTTATCTCATCGCGTCGTTTCTGCTGCACCTGATCATCGGCATCATCCTGTTTGTCGGGCTCGATTTCAGCAAACCGAAACGACCCGAATCGCAGGGAGTCATCCAAGCTGTCATGCTCGATGAGAACTTCCTCAACGAACAGGCCAAGCAGATCCAGCAGCAGAAATCTCAGCCCAAGCCTCAAAAGGTAGAGAAAGAGAAGGATAAGGAAGACACGGATCTCGCCAAGCGCGAGCTGGCTCAGAAACAGGAGCAGCTTCGCATCGCCGAGACCAAGCGCAAGCAGGCCGAAGAGGCGACTCGCAAGGCCGAGGCCGAGAAGCAGAAGAAGGTTGCCGAGCAGAAGCAGGCGGAAGAGAAGGCCCAAAAAGCCGAGGAAGCCCGCAAGCTGGAAGAGCAGAAGGCCAAGAAGGCCGAAGCCGAGCGTAAAGCGGCGGAAGCCGAGAGCAAGGCGTTGGCGCTGAAGAAGAAAAAGGAACAAGAGAAGAAAGAGGCCGAAGAGAAGGCCAAGGCGGCAGAAGCCAAGGCCAAGAAAGCGGAAGCTGACAAGAAGGCCAAAGCCGAAGCCGAGAAGAAAGCCAAGGCAGAAGCAGAGAAAAAAGCCAAAGCCGAGGCCGAGAAGAAGGCCAAAGCCGAGGCCGAGAAGAAGGCCAAGGCTGAGGCTGAGAAAAAGGCAAAAGCTGACGCAGAGAAGAAAGCCAAGGCAGAGGCCGAAAAGCAGGCCAAGATCGCGGCTGAGCGCAAGCGTAAAGCCGCCGAGCAGGCCAAGCTGCAAAAAGAGATGGAAGAGATGATGCAGCAGCAGCTGTCGGCTGAGGCCAATGCCCGCAGTCAGGCGGCATCGGCTGCAGCCCAGGGCGAAGTCGACAAATATGCGGCGCTCATCAAGGCCACTGTTGAGCGGTATATGATTTTGGATCCCACCATGCGGGGCAAAACATGTACTATCGGCGTACGTCTTGCGAGCAGTGGCTTTGTCATATCGGTAGATAACGGCCAGGGTGACCCGGCGGTTTGTCGTTCCGGTAAGGCGGCTGTTCTGAAAGCCAATCAACTGCCTGTGCCCAAGGATCCTGCGGCATTCGAGATGTTGAAGGAATTTAACCTGAAGTTAGAACCGAGTATCTAAGCGTGATAAAACGAGGTTGCTTGCCTCCGGTTGGCAACCTCTCGCCGAGAAAGGAATTTAACCTCTCATCTATATTGGAACCGAGTATTTAAGCCATGATCAGAAAAGTATTTTTTGCTTTGGTTGGCTGTTTGTTGCTGGGCCAGAGTGCCCAGGCGGCCTTGGACATCGTCATCACCGGCGGTATTGATAGCGCACGCCCCATCGCCGTTGCTCCCTTCAAGTGGGAAGGCAACGGACAGTTGCCGCAGGACATCGCGGAAGTGGTCTCCAACGACCTGATGCGTAGCGGCAAGTTCAAGCCGCTGGCCCGTGGCCAGATGCCGCAAACCCCGAGCAGCAGCAGCGAGATCAACTTCGCTCCCTGGGCCTCCCAAGGGGTTGAAGCCGTGGTGGTGGGTTCCATTTCGGCAGTCGGTGACGGCACTTACAAGGTTAACTTCGAGCTGGTCGATGTGCTGAAAGGCCAGCTGGCCAAGGCGCAAGGTGGCGAGAGCAACGGTTACATCCTGGATAGCCGTATGGCGACCATCCCGGGTGCCCAGATGCGCCAGTTTGCCCACCGTATCTCAGATATCGTCTATGAGCGTCTGACTGGCGAGCGCGGTGCCTTCCTGACCCGTCTGGCTTACGTCTCCGTACAGCAGGGTACCCAGTTCCCTTACCAGCTGCGTATTTCTGATTACGACGGTTACAACGAGAAGACCCTGCTGCGCTCCCGCGAGCCCTTGATGTCTCCGGCCTGGTCGCCGGATGGCAGCAAGCTGGCTTATGTGAGCTTCGAGAACCAGAAGTCCGAAATCTATGTGCAGGATATCTACACTCAGCAGCGCAGCCTGATCACCAGTTTCCGCGGTATCAACGGGGCGCCGGAGTGGTCTCCGGATGGTCGTCGTCTGGCTATCGTTCTCTCCAAAGATGGTTCACCGAACCTCTATGTGGTTGATGTCGCTAGCAAGCAGCTGACCCGCGTCACTACCAGCCGTGTGATCGACACTGAACCCTCCTGGATGCCGGATGGGCAAAATTTGTTGTTCACCTCTGAACGTGGTGGCAAACCCCAGATTTATAGCGTAAATTTGGCGACTGGTATGACTCGCCGGATGACTTGGGAAGGTGAATCCAACCAGGGTGCATCCATCACTCCTGATGGCAAAATCATGGTGATGGTGACCCGTGTTCAGGGACAGTATCGTATTGCCCGTCAGGACATGGAAAACAATGCCCTGTTGGTCCTTACCCAGAGTGCTCTGGATGAGTCGCCAAGTGTGGCTCCCAATGGCAGCATGATCATTTATGCCACCATCTATCAGGGTCGTAAGAGTCTCGCATTGGTGTCGACTGATGGTCGCTTCAAGGCTGTGCTTCCGACCAGTAGCGGTGAAATTCGTGCACCAGCTTGGTCGCCCTTCTTGAATTGATAAAAATCCAATTGTTTTTTGTTTTGTTATAAAGGTTTAAGGAAATAGCATGCAACTCAATAAACTGCTCAAGGGTTTGGCCATCGCACTGCCACTGTTCACCCTGGCCGCTTGTAGTTCTTCTTCTGATTCCGACGCCGCTGGCGCTGAATCAGGTATGACCGACGGCATGGGCGGTGTACAAACCGGCGGCGCCAACGGCATGTTGTCCCCGGAAGAGCAGATGCGTCAGAAGTTCGAAGCACTGCAGCGTGACAACGTGATCTACTTCCCGTTCGACGGTTACGATATTCAGGGTCAGTACGCTGATCTGCTGGATGCCCACGCCAGCTACCTGCGCGAGCGCCCGAGCGTGAAAGTCCTGATCGAAGGTCACGCCGATGAGCGCGGTACTCCGGAGTACAACATCGCCTTGGGCGAGCGTCGTGCCAAGGCTGTTGCCAAGTATCTGCAAACCCTGGGTGTGCAGGCTGAGCAGCTCTCCATCGTCAGCTATGGCGAAGAGAAGCCGCTGGATCTGTCCCACACCGAGGATGCCTTTGCCAAAAACCGCCGCGCGGTTCTGGTTTACTAAGGTTTAAACCGAACGAAGTTCGTTTATATGCAAGCGGCCATTTCGATGGCCGTTTTATTTGCACTAAACGCCAAGGTTTGATCCGAATGAAATCTGTATATGCGAGCGACGATGGCGCTGGCCGTTTTATCTGTACTAAACGCTAAGGTTTGATCCGAATGAAATCTGTGTACAAGCAAGCTGTCGTTGCGCTGGCCGTAATGGTTGCTCTGAATGCGCAAGCTGCGGCACCGGTCAGCGATCTGGGCGGTGACTCAAGTGGTGGGGTTGTCCTTAGCGGCAACAACGGCGCCATCGTGCCCACCGGTAGCCTGGAAGATCGGGTTGCCCTGCTGGAGCGCACCCTCAATGCCCGTCTGCGACTGCAAGCTGAATTGCAGCAACAGGTCGACTCCCTGCAAGGGGAGGTTTCCGAGCTGCGTGGTCAGCTGGAGCAGCAGACCTACCAGATGGAACAGTCGCAAGAGCGCCAGCGTCAGCTCTACCAGGAGCTCGACAAGGTTGCCAGCAGCCAGCAGGCTGCTCCAGCCGCCCCGGCCCCTGCTGCTGCCACACCGGCTGCTGCCGCCAATTACTCAACCAATCAGGATGAGAACCAGGCCTACGACGCAGCGGTCAACATGGTGCTCAAAGAGAAGAACTACGACAAAGCCATTCCGGCTTTCCAGGGCTTCATCAAGCAGTACCCCAATTCGGGCTATGTTCCCAATGCACACTACTGGCTCGGCCAGTTGCTGTTCAACAAGGGTGACAGAGCCGGTGCCTCGGCCCAGTTTTCGACCGTGGCCAACAAATACAGCAAATCCCCCAAGCGAGCCGATGCGCTGCTGAAGCTGGGTATGCTGGCGCAGCTGGATGGCAAGAAGGCGGAAGCCAAATCCTTCTATGAGCAGGTGATCAAGGGCTATCCCAACACCTCGCCAGCCCAGTTGGCCAAACAGAGTCTGGCCAAGCTGTAACATTGCTGTATGTCACTGTTTTCGTAACGCTACTGTAAAAACAGCCTGCATTTGTACGCACAGTGAGCAAACGGATTTAAATTACGAATTTTCTGTTGCACCGGAAATTTAAATCCGTAATATAGGCCGCCGTCAGAGCCGAAGCAGTAATGCAGTCGGAACTGGTCGTGGTGAGGGTCGTTAGCTCAGTCGGTAGAGCAGTTGACTTTTAATCAATTGGTCGCTGGTTCGAATCCAGCACGACCCACCATTTTCTCCACTCGGTGGAGACAGAATTCCCAGGTCGTTTAGCTCAGCTGGGAGAGCACCTCCCTTACAAGGAGGGGGTCACTGGTTCGATCCCAGTAACGACCACCAGTTTGTAAAAAATGATTTAGATGGGTCGTTAGCTCAGTCGGTAGAGCAGTTGACTTTTAATCAATTGGTCGCTGGTTCGAATCCAGCACGACCCACCATCATTTCAAGAATCCCAGGTCGTTTAGCTCAGCTGGGAGAGCACCTCCCTTACAAGGAGGGGGTCACTGGTTCGATCCCAGTAACGACCACCATATTTGCAGTAAAAAGTTTAAAAAAATGATTTAGATGGGTCGTTAGCTCAGTCGGTAGAGCAGTTGACTTTTAATCAATTGGTCGCTGGTTCGAATCCAGCACGACCCACCATC
>NZ_QAJD01000005.1:37496-48824 GCF_003061465.1 Aeromonas sp. HMWF017 | reverse complement strand
AGAATCCCAGGTCGTTTAGCTCAGCTGGGAGAGCACCTCCCTTACAAGGAGGGGGTCACTGGTTCGATCCCAGTAACGACCACCATATTCGCAAGCGAGGCTGAGATATCAGCTGCGGTTGCAGAGAAAGTCCCCACTCAGATGGGGATTTTTTTTGCCTGAAATTCAGTGAACAGCACTTTCTATTGTTCGATCTCTTAACCTGCCCCGTCAGCTCCCGCCTTATCCAAGCGCCCTTTTCCATTCCTGCTCTTGGTCTACTGATGTCTGCTCATCTTATTGCAGCTCCTTGATCGTCGCCTCTGGTGAGCGGCAATAAAAAGGGCAGGCCAAGGCCTGCCCGCAAAGATGCGCAAGGTGCTACATGATCCCGCGGATCAAGATCCCGCTGATCAGCAGCGGCGCCACCACGCGCCAGCACCAGAGCAGCGCCAGACGCAGGGCGGGTGATAGGCCTACAGGGAGAATGGCATCACCCAATCGCCAGCCCAGCAGCAGGGTCAGTACCAGACCAAACAGCGGCATCATCAGGTTGGAGGTCAGATAGTCGAGCAGCTCGAAGATGGTCTTGCCAAACAGGGTCAGATCGCTCCATGGGCCGAACGACAGGCTCACCGGAATGCCGGATGCCATGATAAGCAGGGTCAGTACCCGGCAGGCGCCACGGCGCGACCAGCCCCACTCCTCGGTGGTGAAGCGCACCAGATGCTCCAGCATGGAGATGGAGGAGGAGAGCGCGGCCACCAGCAGCAACAGGAAGAAGACCACCCCCAGCCCCTGACCGAACGGCAGATGGCTAAAGACGGCAGGCATGGTCATAAAGGTGAGTCCTGGGCCTGCGGTAGGGTCGATACCGGTGGAGGCCAGCGCCGGGAAGATCATCAAGCCCGCCAGCACCGAGATAAGGCTGGCCAGGGTGACCACCCAGACCCCAGAGCGCAGCACCCCTTCGCTATTGGGCAGGTAGGCGCCATAGGTAGTGTGTACCCCGAGCCCGATAGAGAGGGAGAAGAAGGCCAGCCCCAGCGCGTCCAGCACGCTTTGGCCGGTCAGCATGGAGAAGTCCGGCAGCAGCAGCTGGCGCACACCCGACATGGATCCTGGCATGGAGAGGCCGACCCCCACCAGCAGCAACATCATGATGAAGAGCGCGGGCATCATCCAGCGCAGTGCCCGCTCAACCCCTTTCTGAATACCCCCCTGCACGAACCACCAGGTCAGGCCTGCGAAAATCAGATGGGTCAGCACCGGCCACCAGGGGTTGCTGACATAGCCGTTGAACAGGGCTGTGAGGGCGCTTCCTTCGTTCAGGTTGAGCTTGCCAGCCATCGCCAGCGCGGCGTAACCCACGGTCCAGCCGCCGACCACGCTGTAGAAGCTGTAGATAAAGAAGCCGCAGGCGATCCCCATATACCCCATCCAGCGCCAGTTCGGCCCCGCCAGTTTGCGAAAAGCGCCGAGCACCCCGCGCTGGCTATGGCTGCCGAGCAGGGTTTCGCCGACCTGTACCGCTACCCCCAAGGTGAAGCTGAACAACAGAAACACCAGCAGAAAAGCGCCACCGCCATTGGTGGCGGTCACATAGGGAAACTTCCAGATGGCACCAAGGCCAATCGCTGTGCCTGCTGCGGCCAGCACATGACCGAGACGGGAAGACCACTGAACCTGGCTCATACAACCTCCGGGTAACACGACATCGAAGCAATACTCCTGAGTAGCAATAAACGACAGACCATAAAAAAGGCCGCCTGAGGCGACCTTTGCAATGAACATTCAGAAAAACTGTGCGTGCAAGGTCACCTCTCTTGCGAGCTAAAAAATCGACCAAACAGCACGAGGATGGCAGACATGAGGTGACAACCTGACTTATGAATGAGGAAACAGCCTAAACCATGGAAAGAATAATTGACACATAAAATCAAAAATTTTTTATGTGTGCCGCTGTCACCACTCTGACTGTACGTACAACTCAATTGGCGAGCGCGTTGCCGGGCCGTATCTTTTCTACCTTGTGGCTATTTACTGGGCGATAATCGACGTAGCTTCTTCTGGAACTAGTGACCGCTACATGGCGCTGACGGGAACAACGATGAAACAGGATGTCGTATGAGATGGATGGTGCTGCCCTGGTTACTGATCTGCCTGAGTGTGTCGGCGCAGCCCGGATTAACCCTGCTGAGTCACGACTTACCCCCCTTTACCGAATACCGCGACGGCAAGCTCGACGGATTTGCCATTCGCCTGATCGATGAGGTGCAGGAGGAGCTTGGCACCCGCTATCCGGTGCGGATTTACCCGCTCAAGCGGGCGCTGGCGCTGGCACGGGTCGAGCCCGGCTATGGACTGTTCGTGGTACAGCGGCTCCCGGAGCGGGAGTCCCATTTCAAATGGGTTGGCCCGCTCTTTATCAATCGGGTCTTTATCTATCAGGCGCCGGATAGTCGCCACCCGCTGACCTCGCTGGCACAGCTGCGGGCTCTGCCCAGAGTGGGGGTCGTGCTGGGCAATGCCGATGATGTGCGGCTGACCCATGAGGGCTACACCAATCTGGTGCGCTACAAGACAGTCGGGGAGGCGATAGAGCGGCTGATGCTGGGCAAGATCGATGCCTTGCCGATGGCGGAGCTGGTGATGGAGGCCACCCTCGACAAGATGGGGTTATCCCGGCGTAGCATCATCAGCAGTGGTGTACTGCTTCATCAGGCCGGTCTTTATATCGTCTTCTCCAAGGGAACGGATGATGCCGAGATCACCCGCTGGCAGCATGCCCTGGAGGCCGTCAGAGCCGCACAGGGGCGGGCCGATGAGCCCACCCGCGAAGAGTAACCGTCACACCAGACCGCGAATCAAGATCCCGCCGATCAGCAAGGGGGCAATCCAGCGCCAGCAGTTCATCAGCAGGTGATGCCAATGGCTGGCAATCCCCTGCGGCAGCGCCTTGCGTCCCAGCTTCCAGCCCAGCAGCAGCGTCAGCATCAGGCCGAACAGCGGCATCATCAGGTTGGAGGTGACAAAGTCCAGCAACTCGAAAATGGTTTTGCCAAACAGGGTGACATGTTGCAGCGGGCCAAACGACAGGCTGACTGGAATGCCGCACACCATGACGAACAGTGTGATGGCGCTGCAGGCGTTACGACGCGACCAGCCCCAGGTTTCGCACAGGAAGCACTGCAGGTGCTCCAGCAGCGAAATGGCGGAGGAGAGCGCGGCAAAGACCAGCAGGGAGAAGAAGATCACCGCCAGGCCCTGACCGAAGGGCAACAGCTGGAATACCGCCGGCATGGTCATGAAGGTGAGGCCCGGGCCCGCAGCAGGATCGATACCGGTCGATGCCAGCACCGGGAAGATCATCAAGCCCGCCAGTACCGCCACCATGCTGGCCAGCAGCACCACCCAGAGGCTGGAGCGACCAACCCCTTCACTGGAGGGCAGGTAGGCGCCGTAGGTGGTATGAATGCCCAGACCGATGGAGAGAGAGAAGAAGGCCAGCCCCATGGCGTCGAGCACGCCGGACATCCCCAGCTTGCTGAAGTCGGGCATCAGGAAGTGGCGTACCCCCGCCATGGCGTTGGGCAGGGTGAGGCCAAAGGCGACCAGCATCAGGATCATCACGAACAGGGCCGGCATCATCCAGCGCAGGGTGCGCTCTACCCCTTTCTGGATCCCGCCCTGCACCACCATCCAGGTCAGTGCCGCAAACAGCAGATGAGTGAGAATGGGCCAGACATCGCCGCTGACATAGTCATTGAAGCGGGCGGTGAGGGCCGCCGCATCCCCATGATTGAGCTGGCCGGCAGCGGCCATGCCGGTATAACCCAGGGTCCAGCCGCCCACCACGCTGTAGAAGCAGAAGATCAGCAGGGTACTCAGCACCCCCATGACGCCGACCCAGCTCCAGCGCTTGCCGAGCAGCTCGCCAAACGCCCCCGCAACACCGCGACGGCTCATGCTGCCAAGCAGGGTCTCGCCCATCAGTACCGCAACCCCCAGGGTGAAGCTGAAGAGCAGAAAGACCAGCAGGAAGGCGCCGCCGCCGTTGACGGCGGTGACGTAGGGGAATTTCCAGATTGCGCCGATACCGACCGCGGAACCCGCTGCGGCGAGGATGTAGCCGAGTCGGGATGACCATTGGGACTGCTTCATAAGAACTCCAATCGAGCGCCCCTTGGCAGGGGCAGAATGGCGCTCATGTTACGGAGGTCACTGCGCAATCACTACGACGGTCATCAGGTGTAAATGCGATTTATTGGCATGATTGGCTAATTTAATTCTGTTTTTTGCCCAATCCTGCCACCAAATAAAAACCGGAGCGAGATTGCTCCGGTTTGGTCTCTGACAACTGCTCGTCGGCGGACTAGATCACCCCGAGCTCCCGCAGCCGCTCCATCAGGTAGCTGTGGGCGGTATGGCGCTCGGAGAGCACCACATCCGGGCGCGGATGGAGGAACAGCGGCAGCGAGATGCGTGACTTGGCGGCATTGCCACCAGTCGGGTTGATGACGCGGTGAGTGGTGGAAGGGTAGTAGCCGCGAGAGGCCTCCTGCAGCATGTCGCCGATATTGATGATGAGGGTGCCAAAGTCGCACGGCACGTCCATCCACTCGCCATCGGAACCCTTCACCTGCAGCCCCGGCTCGTTGGCGGCGGGCAGAATGGTGAGCAGGTTGATATCCTCGTGGGCGGCGGCGCGGATGGCGCCCGGCTCCTCGGTGCCATCGAACGGCGGGTAGTGCAGCACCCGCAACAGGGTCTTCTGGCTCTCTTCGAGCATCGAGGAGAGGGGGCAGCTGTAGTTGGCGGCGATATCGGCCGGGGTGTACTGCTCGACCCAGCCCAGCAGCTCGGCGGCCAGACCGTTGGCGAGGCGATAGTACTCCATCGCCTGCTCCTTCAGTTCTTCCGGCATCTGGCCCCAGGGGTAGATGTGGAAGTACTCCTTGATGTCTTTCTGGCTATGGCCCTTGGCCACCTCGGAGACCGAGGGGGGGAAGTAGCCATCTTGGGTCTCGCGGTTGAACAGGAAATCCTGCTTCTGCTCGCTCATGAAGAAGCGATACCAGTTGTCGTAGATGGACTGCACCAGCTCTTTCGGGATGGGGTGGTTGGTCAGCACGCCAAAGCCGGTGGTTCGCAGGGATTCGGTGAAGCGTTGGGCCGCATCGGGTGAGCGGTAATCGACGGTCAGGACTTTCATTGTTTTTGTTGCGCGCCAGTTAAGAGATGGCGCAGTTTACCTTGCGCCTGATAACAAGGAAAGCGGGTTGGCCACCCCGTCTGGCACGGCGTTGAATAGTGACAAAAACATCAAATAAACCGTACCAGACCGCGCGGGAGTGCATCCCTTGTTATGGCCTTTTATCCTCTCTAGAATGCCGCTCACTATCTTTTCCGGAGTCTGTTCATGTCCCCCAAAATTCTGTTGCTGACCCTGCCGGTATTGCTGGCGGGATGCAGTGCCCTGTCAGAAGATGAGTGCCGCACCATGAGCTGGTACAACCTGGGTTATCAGGATGGATCGGAGGGCAAAACCCGTCAGGCGACCCGCGATTACGTTTCGTCTTGCAGCGAATATGGCCTCAAAGTGGATGAGGCCGAGTGGAAACGGGGCTACGACAAGGGACTGGAGCTCTACTGCATTCCCGAGCTGGCTTACAGCAAGGGCAAGGAGGGGCAGGCTTATCTGGGGGTATGCCCCAATGACGCCAGCTTCCTCAAGCAGTATCAGCGTGGCTACGAAGAGTACAAACTGGCTGCTCGCCTGCGGGAGATCAGCGACGAGCTGGAGCGTACCGAGCGGGATATCGATACGCTGGAGCGCAGCATCCGCAACGAAACCAACACGGAACAGCGCGACTACTACCGTGCCAAGCGCGATCGGGCCATTCGCCACTACGAATCCCTGCGCCGGGAGTATAACCGTCTGCGTTATCCGGATCGGGTGATCCAGTTCTCCTTCGGCGGTTAATCCCTCGCTTCATGGCCAGCGCGCGTGCTGGCCATGTTGCACCTTGTCAGATCAGGGCAGTACCCAGCGCTGCAGCGCCAGTGCGATACCATCTTCGTTGTGGTCGGCCGTGACCCGATGGGCATGGCTCTGGATCTGCGGGGCCGCATTGCCCATGGCCACCGCCAGCCCCACCTGCTCGAACATGCTGATGTCGTTGTTGTTGTCACCAAACGCCACCACCTGCTCCATCGCAATCCCTTCGCTGGCAGCCCACTGGGCAAGTCGGTTGCCCTTGCTGCAACCGGGCTGTACCAGCTCCACCGCATAGGGGGCCGCCCAGTCACGGGTAAAGGGCATCTGCTCGACCACCTCGCCCATAAAGGTGTGCAGGCGTGCCGGATCCTGATTGAACAGCTCCAGCTTCCAGACCGGGTTGTCGAGCCAGCCTGCCAGCTCCTCAACCGGATGGATGGCGATCTTGAGGTGGTCCGGCTGATTGGCCGACCAGTGGCGGATGCGGGTGACATGCTCTTCGCAGCCGATGTAGCCGATCCCTTCGCTCAGGTGGAACAGGGCGCCCATCTGCTGTGCCTCGACCGCGGCCAGCAGCTCGGCAAGCGGGGCGGCCGCCAGCGGGTCGCCGCTGAGGATCCGGTTCTGCACCGGATCATAGAGATAGGCGCCATTGCTGCAGATGAGGGGGGTATCGAGGGCCAGCTCGTGGTGGAAGGGACGCGCCGTCATGTAGTGACGCCCCGTGACCAGCAGCACCTTGATGCCGTGGGCGCGGGCCTGCGCCAGTGCTGTCCGGGTGGCCGACGAGATCTTGTGATCCCGGGTCAGCAGGGTGCCATCCATATCGAGCGCGATGGCCTTGTACTCACTCATAGCTCCTCCAGCATCGAACAAATCCGCAAAGAGCCTTACCGTCCCAGACCCGGCGCCCCGATGCAAGTCTTGCCCGCGGCCGAAGCGCCGAACTGTGATCCCTTCGTGGCTCAGGTGCAGCTGGCCAGCTGTTGACGACGGTCGGCACGGCGGCGTAGCAGATAGAAACCGGCGGCACTGGCAAGGGAGCAGAGGGTGGCGAGATAGAAGGGCCACTCGGTACCGGCCAGCAGCACCAGACTGCCGAGCAGCACCGCCAGGATCTCGCTGCCCACGGCGAGGGCGCGGTAGAGCCCCATCGCCTGCCCCTGCTGCTCCGGGTGACTGCGGTTGGAGATCGCCACCGAGGTGGCCAGCTCCCCCAGACTCATGCCGATGCCGGCCGGAACGAAGGTAAGCGCCAGTCCCCACCAGTGCACGGGCAGGATAAAGAGCAGCATGCCGCTCGCCATCACCAGATGGCCGACAATCCCGAGGGAGCTGCCGCGCCAGTGGCGGGCGATGCGAGAGCCGAGCCAGGAGCCCGCCATCATGGGCAGGCTCACCAGCACCGCCGCCTGCGCCAGCTGGGCCGGATCCCATGCCAGCCTCTCCACCAGCCAGATATTGAAGTAGGTGAAATAGAGCTGCACGGCGCCATAGCTGATCAGGGTGAGCGCGAAGTAGGGCAGCAGGGCCGGTTGCAACAGCAGCTGGCGGCTGGAGAGGGTCGCTGTCTGACGGGTGGCCGCCGCCGGCGGACGATAGGGGATCAACCAGTACACCAGCAGCAGGTTGAGCAGGGTCATTCCTACCGCCAGCCAGGCGGCCAGACTGTAATCCCCCGAGATCACCGCGGCATAGCCCCCGATCATCGGTCCCACTACCCAGCCCAGATTCATGCCGATGTTGATCCAGGCGAAGCTGCGGGCCTTGTGCTCCTTGCCGGCGAGATCTGCCGCCATCGCCTGCACGATGGCGATGTTGCCGTTGCACAGCCCCTCCACAATCCGGCTGAGCAGCAACATGGGGAGGGAGCGCCAGGCGATACCGAGTGCCATCAGGGCATAGCCTGCCAGTACCCCCGCCAGCGAGAGCAACAGCAGTGGCTTGCGGCCATAGCGATCTGAGAGGCGCCCGAGCCAGGGGCTGCCCACCAGCTGGAACAGCGGATAGAGCCCCATGATGACCCCCAGCCACACCTTGCGGCTCCAGTCGGAGGCTTCCGGCGTCAGCATGCCGTGGGCCGGATCCAGCAGCAAAGGTGCCAACACCGGGGAGGGGAGACTGAAACCTGCAACTGCCAGCGTGACCGTCATGACCAGCACCCAGAGGGGATTTTTGTGCCCTTGTTTCTCCATGTTGCACCCATTAAATAAAGTTATTGGTTTATTTATGCTGATTCATAGACGGGATTAAGTAAAGTGAATTGTTGATTTAATAAAGGGCGCACCCCATAATGAGAGCATGAACGCAAGCACCGACAAGATCCTGTTTCTGCTCAAGAGCCATGGCCCGCAGAGCGCCGCCGCGCTGGGGGAGCAGTTGCAGATGACCTCCATGGGCGCCCGCCAGCACCTGCTCACGCTCGAGCAGGAGGGGTGGGTCACATTCAGCGACGAGGCCCGCGGGCGCGGTCGTCCCGTGCGGCTGTGGCAGCTCACCGAGCAGGCCTGGCAGCGCTTCCCCGATAGCCATAGCGATCTGACCGTGCAGTTGATCGACAACGTGCGCGAGCTGTTTGGCGAGGAGGGGATGGAGCGGCTGATCCAGCAGCGGGAGCAGCAAATGCTTGCTCGCTATCAGGAGGCGCTGGGGTCCCATGGCCTCTCTGGCCGGTTGGCGGCGCTCAGGGAGCAGCGCACTCGCGAGGGCTACATGGCGGAGATCCGCCGCGAAGAGGATGGCAGCTGGCTGCTGTGGGAGAGCCACTGTCCCATCTGTGCGGCGGCGCGCACCTGCCGCGGTTTCTGTCGCAGTGAACTGGCGCTGTTTCGCCAGCTGCTGGCGCCGGCGACGGTGGAGCGGGAGCAATATCTGCTGGAGGGGGCGCATCGCTGCCTCTATCGCATCACGCCGCCCGCGCTCTGATTGCGTCAAACGCCCAAAAACAACAAAGCAGGCGCCGGGATGCCTGCTTTGTTGCCTTCGGGGAGGGGGTTCTCTCGTTCCAGCCCGTCGTTTCCCGATAAGGTAAGACGGCTGATGGGGCTCTTGACCCGGTAAGGTCCTTCACCGCAGAGACCCGGTCAGGTATCTGCTTTGCCACCGGAAGATGTAACCATAGTATCCCTCCCGTGCCGGTGAGTGGTTGCAAAGTAACCACTTATTTCGGTTGTTTTTGCAATAGTTCACCCTTAATCTAGGAAAAGTGGATTAGTCATTGCAACGAGGAAGGGTAAATGCTGAAACTTGATCGCATAGACAGACATATTCTCGAGCTGATGCAGGAGAATGGCCGCATCAGCAATCTGGAACTGGCCGAGCTGGTCGGGCTCTCCCCGTCCCCCTGCTCCCGCCGGGTCAAGGCGCTGGAGGATGCCGGCCTCATCGACACCCACGTTACTCTGCTCAACGCCCGCCAGCTTGGCCTCACCCTCACCGCCTACATTCACATTTCCATGGACAGACACACGCCCGAGCGGTTCGAAAACTTCGATCGCGCCATCAGCGAACTGCCCGAAGTGCTGGAGTGTGACCTCATCACTGGCAATGATGCCGACTACCAACTCAAGGTGGTGGTGCGCGACATGGAGCACTATCAGCACTTCCTGCTGGACAAGCTGACCCATATTCCGGGGGTGACCGGAGTGCGCTCCAGCTTCGTGCTGCGTCGCATCAAGCACAAGACGGCACTACCGCTCAACCATCTGGGGTGAGCCCGCGCAAGCCGCTTATATAAACAGAAAGAGGAGGCCAGTGGCCTCCTCTTTTGCTATTCGCTCTTGGTTATTCGGTAGTGGTTATCGGGTCTGGATTAGCTGTCGCGGTGACGGGGCGACTGCCGCTGTCAGACGCTGACCTGGCTGATGTCTTCCACCTGCAGCAGCCAGCCGCTCTGCTCCTGCTGCGGTTCGCCGCTGACCCGCAGCCGCTCGCCGGTCGGCACCCACTGCCCCTCGGGCAGGGAGACCAGCAGGCTCTCGCTGCCGTTGTCGAACAGCCAGCGATCTTCGCCAAGCGATTCAATCAGATAACCTTCCATCTCCACTCTGGACTCGGCTTGCCAGGATGGCGCAACGGAATCACGGCTCTCGATGAAATCCCCCTGAACACCAAAACTGGCTAGCCCCCACAGAATGGAGAGCCCGACGATGGATGTTTGCATCTTGTCTCTCCTCTTTTGGAACTGTAGGGCCAGTATGGGAACTGAAAACTGAGCGCACCATGAACAAGGTGGCAAAGTGCTGGCGAGATCGCGAAAAAATCCGGCCAATTGGCCGGCAGTGTCATTTTATGGTGCCTGGATCACACTATTTGGCGGCTTCTTCTGCCATCCGTTCAGCTCTTGGCTTATTCGTCCACATGGCTACCCCGCGATGATCCCCACAGATCCCCTCTGCCACCACGGCGCGAACCCGGGTGCCATCTTTGCAAATGGCCTGCCAGGCGTCAGCATCATCGATGGCGAGCGAGTTGGGGGGCGGCGTGGTTTGGCAAGCCGTGAGCAGCAGAGCGCACAGGGGGAGCAATTTTTTCATGGCGGACTCCTCGGGGTGATGGGGGACTGAGAGGATGGGGATGACCTCTCCATCCGGGCTTCACTCCCCAGCATCAGTGATAACCGGTTAAGGGGCAAGGGGAGGGGCTACCGACAGGCGCAGGTGCCGTGCAGCCGGGGCTTGCCCTGTACTCTCCTTGGGCCTAAGGTGGGGCCGTTTTACTGCCTTATTGAAGGAGCGTTTTCATGTCCACTCTCTATCCCCGCGTCGGGGTCGGCGTCATCCTGACCAACGCCCAAGGCCAGGTGCTGCTTGGCAAACGCAAAGGGAGCCATGCCCCTTACTGGTCGATCCCGGGGGGGCATCTGGAGTTGGGGGAGAGCTTCGAGTCGGCGGCGATCCGCGAGGTGGCCGAGGAGACCGGACTTGAGATCCACGGGCCCGAGGTCGTGGCGGTGACCAACAATCTGGAGACCTGGCGCGAGAGCGGGTTGCACTATATCTCGGTGACGCTGCATGCCAAGGCCGATGGTGAGCCGCAACTGCTGGAGCCGGAGAAGTGCGAAGGCTGGGTCTGGTGCGATCCGCGCGCGTTGCCCGAGCCCCATTTCGACGCCAGCCGTCAGTCCATCGCTTGCTGGCTGGCGGGGCGCTGCTATCTGCCGGGTGATGTGCCAATGGTGTCGGCCGAATCAGTCTGATTGTCATAAAACGATCATCGCGCTGTCATAATATCTCCTCTCCATCGGGAGAAGAGGGATGAGGGAGAAGAGCGTGGGGCAGGTATTTATTCAGTTTTTATGGCTGGGATGCATCAGCTTTGGTGGTCCGGCCGCTCATATCGGCTATTTC
>NZ_QAJD01000005.1:31834-37464 GCF_003061465.1 Aeromonas sp. HMWF017 | reverse complement strand
GGCTGACACAGGCCGAATTTGCCCGCTTGCTGGCGCTGTGCCAGCTGCTGCCGGGGCCCGCCTCCAGCCAGCTTGGTTTCGCCATCGGTCGTCATCGCGCCGGTCTGGGCGGGGCGCTCTCTGCTTTTGTTGGCTTCACGCTGCCCTCATTTCTGCTGCTACTGGCGGCCGCGATCGGTATCGGTCAGCTGGGCAGCAATTTGTGGCTTGATGCGGCGCTGCACGGCCTCAAGCTGCTGGCGCTCATCGTGGTGGCCGATGCGGTGCTCACCATGAGTCGTCAGTTCTGTGCCACTGGAGTGACCCAAGGGATTATGGTGGTGACCGCTGCAGCACTCTGGTGGCAGCCTGGTCTGATGACTCAACTGTTGATGCTGGCTGGAGCGGCGCTGATCTGCGCCCGCAGCCAGCGCGGGGCGGGTAGTGTGCCAGCCTCCGCCGAGCTGCCTTCTGCCGCCAGCTGTCAGCCTCATTGGCCGACCCTGCTGCTGTTTGGCATCCTTTTTATCGGTCTGCCGCTGCTCGGTAGTCCGCTTGGCCAGCTGGTTGCCGACTTCTATCGCGCCGGAAGTCTGGTGTTTGGCGGTGGCCATGTGGTGTTGCCGCTGCTGCAAGAGAGCGTGGGACACACTCTCAACGAGCAGCAGTTTCTGACCGGTTACAGCCTGGCCCAGTTGGTGCCGGGCCCCATGTTCACCCTCGCCACCTATCTTGGCGCCCAGTTGCAGCCCGAGATGCCGATGATCGGGGCCCTGTTGGCGACCCTGGCGCTCTTTGCACCCGGTTTTCTGCTGCTCTGGGCGGTGGGCCCCTGTTGGCAACAGTGGCTGGCCCGGCCCCGTCTGGCGGGGGCTGTCACCGGCATCAATGCTGCCGTAGTGGGCTTGTTGCTGGCGGCCCTCTATCAGCCGGTGTGGCAGAGCGCGGTGCTGGCGCCGACCGATCTGGCGCTGGCGGCCATCGGCTTTTATCTGCTGCGGGTGTTGAAGTTGCCGGTGCTGGCCATCGCGGCCCTGTTGGTGATGGCAGCTATCCTGCTGGCGTGAAGCCGGTGAAATCCCGATAAAAAACGGCGCCTCCGTGATGGAGGCGCCGTTTTTATTGCAATGGGTCAGCCGCTTAAGCGTCGGGATCGAAATCCAGACTCAGGCTGTTGACGCAGTAGCGCTGGCCTGTCTCGGTCGGTCCGTCGGGGAAGACGTGACCGAGGTGAGAGCCGCACTGGCGGCAGGTGATCTCCACTCGCTTCATGCCGTGGCTGTTGTCCTCGGTGTACTCCACCGTCCCCTCGATGGCCTTGTCGAACGAGGGCCAGCCGCAGCCGGAGTCAAACTTCGCATCCGAGTGGAACAGCACGCTCTTGCAGCAGACGCAGAGGTAGTCGCCGCTCTTGCGATTGTGGAGCAGGGCGCCGCTGTAGGGGCGCTCGGTGCCCTTTTCCCAGCAGACGTGAAACTGCTCTGCGGTCAGTTTGCTGCGCCACTGTTCCGGATTGTTACTGCTCATACCGACTCCTTGCCATCCATACCGGCGCCCAGCATAGCGGCTCTGTAAAGTTGACTCCAGCATGCCTGTTATGCTTTGCCTGTATCTGTGATCGAGGTGGCAACCATCTCCTCACCGGATGCAGGGAGAATTTCCTGCTGCGGTGGTTGGGCATCCTCCGCCGTGCTGGCCAGCGCCACCCGCTCCAGCAGTTTGAGGGAGTGGGCCCGGCCGACCGCCACCTGCCGTTTGATGTCATCGGGCAGGAAGGGCAGCCCATCGTTGGTGGCGGTGTCGATGGTCTGGATCCACTCCAGCCCTTCCCCCGGCGGCGGCAGGCGGAACTGGATATCGTAGTCGCTGGCGTTGAACAGCACGTACCAGCGCTCGCCGACACAGTTGATCATGCCGATATCCATGGCGAACGCCTGCCCCATGGGGGCGTGCCAATCCTGATCGGTGAGCTGGTGGCCGTCCGGGTGATACCAGTTGACCTGATGGCAGCTGGACGGGGTGCCATTCCAGCTGTCGTCGCTCAGTTGCAGGTTGGAGAAGACGCAGGACTCCGCCCGCAGCGCCATCATCTGCTGGGTGAAGGCGAACAGCCGCTCATCCTCCGGTCGCCACTGCCAGTTGACCCAGCTGATCTGGTTGTCCTGACAGTAGGCGTTGTTGTTGCCAAGCTGGCTGCGGCCCATCTCGTCCCCGGCGAGGAAGTGGGGAGTGCCTTGGGAGAGCAGCAGGGTGGCAATCAGATTGCGTTTCTGCTGCTGGCGCAAGCTGTTGACCCGCGGATCCAGAGTCGGCCCCTCTACCCCGTGGTTATAGGAGAGGTTGTTGCCGTGGCCGTCCCGATTGTCTTCACCGTTGGCCTGATTGTGGCGCTGGTTGTAGGAGACCAGATCCTCCAGGGTGAAACCGTCGTGATAGCAGAGGTAGTTGACGCTGGTGTGGGGGGAGCGCCAGTTCTTCGGGAAGATATCCCGCGAGCCTACCAAGCGGGTGGCAAAGTCCCCCATTTTGCCCGCATCACCGCGCCAGAAGGCGCGCACAGTATCGCGGTAGCGGTCATTGATCTCCTGCCACTGGCTCGGGAATTGACCCAGCCGGTAGCCGAAGGGACCGATATCCCAGGGTTCGGCGATGAGCTTGACCTGTGACAGCACTGGGTCGGCCATCACGGCTTTGAAGAAGGCGCCCATGGGCTCGAACTCCCCCGCTTCCCGCGCCAGCGTCACCGCCAGATCGAAACGGAAGCCATCCACCTGCATCTCGGTGACCCAGTAACGCAGGGCATCGAGCACCAGCCGCAGGGTGTTGGGGTGATCCAGATTGACGCTGTTGCCACAACCGGTCACGTTGGCGTGACGGGTGTAGTCCGGGCCGTGGGGACCAGCTTCGAAGGCGTAGTAACCGGCGTTGTCAAAGCCCTTGAACGAGAGGGTGGGACCGTCGAAGCCAGAGGCTGCAGTGTGGTTGTAGACCACATCCAGAATCACCTCGAGCCCGGCCCGGTGCAGCTCGCGCACCATGGTCTTGAACTCGGTCACCGCCTCGTCGGCTCGGGTGCTGTAACGCGGCTCCGGGGCGAAGAAGGCAATGGGGTTGTAGCCCCAGTAGTTGGTGAGTCCCAGCTGTTCCAGTCGCGGTTCCGACATGAAGGCGGCCACCGGCATCAGTTGCACCGAGGTGATGCCGAGACTCTTCATGTGCTCGATGACCAGCGGGTGACTGATGCCAAGGTAGGTGCCCTGCAGCGCTTTGGGGATCCCCGGGTGCTGCTTGGTAAAGCCCTTGACGTGGGTCTCGTAGATAATGGTGCGGGCCGGGCTGATCCCGGGTTTGCCAACCCCTTGCCAGTCAAAACTGTCATCCACTACCACCGACTTGGCAATCATCCCGGCACTGTCACCCTGATAGAGGGCTTCATCCCAGTAAGTGGGACGACTGAGCGCCTTGGCGTAGGGGTCAATCAGCAGTTTTTGAGGATCGAACAGCATCCCCTCCTGCGGAGTACCATAGACCCGATAGCCGTAGCGTTGACCGGCCTTTACGCCGCGCACGTAGCCAAAGCGATACTGGCCACGGCGGCCGGGCAGCTCCAGCCGCATCAGCTCCTGCTCCTGCTCGTCGTACAGGCAGATCTCCACCTTGTCCGACTGGGGGGCCCAGACGCAGAAGTGGCAACCGTTCTCGTCAAGGCGGGCCCCCAGCGGGTGGCCCACCCCTTTTTCCATTACAAGCATCAAGACTCCTGTTTGATAAACAAGGTCGCCAGCGGCGGCAGATCCAGCACTATGCTGTGTGCCATCCCCTGCCAGGGGGTCGGCTCGGCAGCGAACACCAGACCTACATCATAGTTACTGCCCCAGTAATACTCGCTGTCGGTGTTGAGCACCACCCGATAGTGGCCCGCCGCAGGGACGCCGATCCGATATTCGAGACGGGGCACCGGGGTGAAGTTGCAAGCCACCACAATAGCCTGCTTGCCCTCTTTGTCCGCCCGCAGCCAGGCAAAGATGCTGTTGTCGGCATCGTTGTGATCCAGCCAGCGGAAGCCGGTCTGCTCATAATCGGCCTGATACAAGGCAGGCTCATGACGGTAGAGGTGGTTGAGATCGTGGATCAGCCGCTGCTGACCGGCATGCTTGGGATATTGCAGCAGATGCCACGGCAACTGGGCGTCGTGGTTCCACTCGTTGCTCTGGGCGATCTCGGTGCCCATGAAATTGAGCTTCTTGCCCGGATGGGCGTACATGAAGCCCATGTAGGCCCGCAGGTTGGCGGCTTGCTGCCACTCGTCGCCCGGCATCTTGTAGAGCATGGAGTGCTTGCCGTGCACCACTTCGTCGTGGGAGAGCGACAGGATGAAGTTCTCGTCATAGTGGTAAACCATGGAGAAGGTCATGTCGTTGTGGTGGTAGCGACGGTGGATCGGTTCTTTCTGCATATAGGTGAGGGTGTCGTGCATCCAGCCCATATTCCACTTGAAGCCAAAGCCGAGGCCGCCGAGGAAGGTGGGGCGGGAGACACCGGCAAAGGCGGTGGACTCTTCGGCGATGGTCATGGCGTGGGGATACTTGCCGTAGACCTCCTCGTTGGTCCACTTGAGCAGACTGATCGCCTCGTAGTTGTGGTTGCCGCCATCGACGTTCGGTACCCACTCACCGGCGTTGCGGGAGTAGTCCAGATAGAGCATGGAGGCGACCGCATCCACCCGCAGGCCGTCGATGTGGAACTTGTCGAGCCAGAACAGGGCGCTCGCCACCAGGAACTGGCGCACTGTGTCGCGGCCAAAGTCGTAGATGTAGGAGTTCCAGTCCGGGTGCCAGCCACGGCGCGGATCTTCATATTCATAGAGCGGGGTACCGTCGAAACGGGCCAGCCCGTGGGCATCGGACGGGAAGTGGGCGGGTACCCAGTCCAGAATGATGCCGATCCCGGCCTGGTGGCACTGGTCGACGAAGTATTTGAAATCATCAGCGGTGCCGTAGCGGCTGGTGGGGGAGAACATACCCACCGGCTGGTAGCCCCAGGAGCCGCTGAAGGGGTGCTCGGAGACAGGCAGCAGCTCGATGTGGGTGTACTCCATCTCCTTGACGTAGGCGACCAGCTCCACTGCCAGCTCGCGCCAGCTCAGGCTGTCGCCGTTGGGGTGGCGTTTCCAAGAGCCGACGTGCAGCTCATAGATGGAGAGCGGCTGCTCGCGTTTATCGTTGTGCTGGCTGGCAATCCACTCGGCATCCTGCCACTGGTACTGGGCGTGGTCATAGACCACGGAGGCGAACGACGGATACTGCTCGCAGTAAAAGCCGACCGGATCGCTCTTGTGGGGCAGCCGGTTGCCCATGGGATCCTTGAGCTCGAACTTGTAGCGATCCCCAGCCTTGAGGCCCGGCACAAACAACACCCAGTGACCGCAGAGGCTGCGCTGCATCGGGTGGCGGCGGCCATCCCAGAAGTTGAAATCGCCGATGAGGCTCACGGCGGTGGCGCTCGGCGCATAGACCGCAAAACGCACCCCCTCCACCTGCTGGCCAAGATGCTCCACGGTGCGCAGCTGGGCGCCAAGGGTGTGATAGAGGTTTTCCGGCTGGGCGGTCAGTTCGGCCAGGCCTGCCCAGGCGGCATCCTGAAACTGATAG